>JAPPFO010000003.1:24227-32038 GCA_028875175.1 Chloroflexota bacterium
TTTCCCAAGGACCACGCGAAGCAACGGAAACTGGCGCGAAGTCTAGCAACGCCCCTGGATAAGCGAGCCGCATATGTCCGTGGCCAGTGCTTGGCTTTGACACGGGCGGCCCGCAACCTTGCAAGCTGGCTTCGTGAAGCCGCCCGGCGCCCCTCGAACTCGTCGGCATCTTGGCTACGGAGCTCACCCTGGCCGGACAGATGTCGGCTCTCCGGCGCGACACACGCCGAAATGCGTGCCCGGCGGGCGGACTCCCGCGCTGACAATCTCGCTCTTCGCGCCAACGTGATGGCCGGGAACCGCCATTCCCTAATCCCTGGAACCACCGCTTCCGATCCCTGCCTTGCCTGTCGTTCACATACAGTGTACAATTAACACGCTGTCTTCGCAACCTCAACTCGGGATGTCCCTGACCTCTGCAGTCCGCTTCATTCGGCGCTGCTTCAGCCTGGAATCTCTGCCGAAGTGGCCGGCCTCCACCGCCCGCCCCGCCATCCGCGTGCCTGACTCCCAGGCCAATCCGCGGTCCGATAAGACCCCGCCGCGCCTCAAGAGTTTTTTGGAAAAAACTCTTACGCGCGCAAACCCGCCCCTCCAGGCACTCCTCGCGCTCCTCCTCCTCACCGCCTGCATCCCCACCCCCACCCCCGACCTCCACGTCTTCGCCGCCGCCTCCCTCCGCGAAGCCCTCACCGAAACCGCCGACGCCTTCCAGCGCGCCAACCCCAACGTCCAGGTCGTCTCCAACCTCGCCGGCTCCCAGGTCCTGCGCCTCCAGATCGAATCCGGCGCCCGCGCCGACCTGTTCATCTCCGCCAACCCCCACCACCTCAACGCCCTCCAACACGCCGGCCTGCTCGCGGCGCCCCCCACCGTCGTCGCCACCAACCAACTCGTCCTCGCCGTCCCCGCCGCCAATCCCGCCGGCATCACCGGCCTCCAGGACCTTACCCAACCCAGCCGCCGCCTCGTCATGGCCGCCCAGTCCGTCCCCGCCGGCGCCTACGCCCGCCAAATGCTCGCCCTCCACGCCGCCGCCACCGGCCAACCGGGCTTCGCAGACGCCGTCCTCCAGCACGTCATCTCCTTCGAAACCAACGTCCGCCAGGTCGCCGCCAAGCTCGAACTCGGCGAAGCCGACGCCGGCTTCGTCTACCGCACCGACGTCCTCGCCTCCAACGGCCGCCTCCAAGTCATCGAAGCCCCGCCGCGGATCCAGGTCACCGCCAGCTACCCAGCCGCCGTTCTCCGCGACGCCCCGAACCCCGAGCTGGCTCGGCGTTTCCTCGCCTACCTCAACTCCCCCGAAGCCCAGGCCATCCTCACCCGCCACGGCTTCGGTCCTCCCGCATGACCTGCCGGTGCGATGATTCGCCTCGCCGCTCTGAGAGGACCCTGACCTGACCCCGCCGCCCCGCGCCGCCCCGCTCTCCTGGAGCCAGCTCCTCGTCTGGCTCCTGGCGGCACTCACGTTGGCCCTCGTGCTGGCCCCGGTCGCCGTCCTCATCGCCCGCGGCGTTACCCGGGCCGACATCGGAGCCGCCCTCACCAGCCCCTTCGTCCGCGGCGCCGTCCAACTCTCGCTCGTCACCTCCGCGGTCGCCGTGCTGGCCATCGTGGCGCTCGGCACGCCAACGGCCTACCTGCTGGCCCGCCGACGCTTCCCCGGACGCGCCTTGGTCGACGCCGTCATCGACCTGCCCATCGTTCTTCCCCCGGTCGTCGGCGGCCTGGCCCTGCTCCTGCTCCTGGGTCGCCAGGGCCCCGTCGGCGGCCCGCTCGCCGGCGCCGGAATCGACGTCGCCTTCACCACCGCCGCCGTCGTCCTGGCCCAGATGTTCGTCGCCGCCCCCTTCTACATCCGCGCCGCCCGCGCCGGGTTCGAGAGCGTCGACCAGCGCCTCGAAGCCGTTTCCTCCACCCTCGGCGCCCGCCCCTGGCGCACCTTCCGCCGCATCACAGTGCCCCTTGCCCTGCCCTCCCTGGCCGGCGGCGCCGTCATGGCCTGGGCCCGCGCCCTCGGCGAGTTCGGCGCCACCATCATGTTCGCCGGCAACGTCGCCGGCCGAACCCAGACCATGCCCCTCGCCATCCTCGAAGCAATGGAAGCCGACGCCAATGCCGCTATCGCCATCGCCGTCGTCCTGGCCGGAATCGCCCTCGCCGTTCTGATTGCCTTCCGAGGCCTCGCCCGCGCCGGAAGCCGCGCCCTGTGATCCAGTTCGACGTCACCCGCACGCTCGGCAACTTCCGGCTCGCTCCGAAACTCCAGGTCGGACCCGGAATCACCGTGCTCTTCGGCCAATCCGGCGCCGGCAAAACCCTCACCCTCGAAGCCATCGCTGGACTCCTCACCCCCGACCGCGGCCGCATCGCCATCCACGACCGCGCCGTCTTCGATGCTGCGACCGGACTCAACGTCCCGCCCTACGACCGCCGCCTCGGCTACGTCGTCCAGAGCTACGCCCTCTTCCCCCACCTCACCGTCGCCGAGAACGTCGCCTACGGCGTATTCGACCTACCCCGCGCCGAGCGCGACCAACGCGTCGACGGCCTGCTCCGAACCCTCGGCATTCAGGATCTCGCCGGCCGCCGCCCGGCCCGGATCTCCGGCGGCCAAGCCCAGCGCACAGCCCTGGCCCGTGCCCTCGTCCGCCGCCCCCAGGCGCTTCTGCTCGACGAGCCCTTCGCCGCCCTCGACGAAGGCGTGGCCCTCACCCTGCGCCGCGAACTCCGCCGCCTCGTCCGAGATCTGGATCTCCCTGTGCTCATGGTCACCCACGACCTCACCGAGGCCAGCCACATCGGCGACTGCATCGCCGTCATGGACGCCGGCCAGGTCCTCCAGGTCGGCGACCGTCCCGACGTCCTTCAGCGCCCCCGCACCGCCCGCGTCGCCCGCCTCCTCGGCATCGCCAACGTCCTCGAAGGCAAAACCTTTCGCTCGGAAAACGGCGTCGTGGTGAACACGCCCATCGGACAGCTGCAGACAGCCCAAAGCGACATCACCGAAGGCCCAGTCCGTATCGCCATCCGCGCCGACCAAATCATCCTCACCCGCCCTGACCGACAATCCGACGACCGCCCCAACACCCTGGACGTCGTTATCACCGACGAAGCCGACTTCGGCCACTCCCGCGCCCTCTACGCCCGCCTGGCCGCCGCAACCGGATCCTCAGCCCCAACTCTCGAGATCCAGATCGCCCCCCACCCCTACCAGGTCATGGGCGTCGCCACCCGCCGCCGCTGGCGCGTCCACATCCCCCCCGCAGCCGTCCACGTCATGCGAACCTGACATGCTTGGGGCAGTGGTTTCCCAATCGGACCCATGACCTACGCCGCCGAACTCGCTTTCGCCGTCGATGTTGTCCGCCGCGCCGCCGACCCGGCCCTGGCGCTCTTTGAGCGTCCTGATCTCCCAGTCTTCGATAAGCCCGACGGCACCATCGTCACCCAGGCTGACTACGACGTGAACGACGTCATCGTCGACGCCATAGCCGCCGCCTATCCCCATGACGCCATCCTCTCCGAGGAAGGCCCCGACGACCCGGATCGCTTGAGCAAGTCGCGCTGCTGGATTGTCGACCCCATCGACGGCACGTCCCATTTCGAGCGCGGCGACCGCGACTGGTCCATCATGCTCGCGCTCGCCGTCGACGGGCGTTCCGTCGTCGGCGCCGTCAACCGGCCCGCCATGCCCGATCTCCGCTCCGGCGCCGTCGGCGTCACCCCCACTTTGGAGTTGGAAGACCGGACGATTGAGTTACGGCCGCAACCGCTGGACGCCTCGCCCCTCCGCGTCCAGCACAGCTACAGCGCAGCGGCCATCACCGATGCGGCCGACTCCGACAACGTCACATTCACCGTCTCCTACCACGGCCTGATGAGCATGACCGTCATGCTCTCCGAGGGCATGCACGCGTTCGTCGCGGCCCGCACCTCAGGATCCGAGTGGGACCTCGCGCCCCACGCCGCGATCCTGGAATCCGTCGGCGGGCTGGTCACCGATTTCAAGGGCCGCCCCCGGACCTTCAACGCGCCTGATCCCCGCATTCGTGGCGGCATCATCGCGGCCGTCTCGCCCCAGGCACACGCCCGCGCCCTCGCCCTCGTCCGCGCTGCCGGTCTCAAACCCATCCGCGATGACTAGCGCCCAGGGCTCCCGGCTAGCGCGCCGCTACACTCACCGCCATCTACGCCCCGGAGCCGCGTCATGCGCATAGCCACCGGCAACATCGGGCACGAGTCCAGCACCTTTACGCCCATCGAAACGCCGTACGAGGCCTTCTCCGAAGCCTCCCGCGGCTTCCATCGCGGCCCCGAACTCATCGAGGCCATGCGCGATACCAACACCGGCTGCGGCGGCTTCATCGATGCGGCGGCAACCCACGGCTACCAACTGGTCCCGCTCCTCTGGACCTTCGCCGAACCCTCCGGCCCCGTCCACGCCGACGCCTGGACCCGCCTCAAGTCGGAGTTCCTCGAACGCCTCGAAGCCGCCATGCCGGTCGACGGCGCCCTGCTGGATTTGCACGGCGCGATGGTCATCGAGGGCATCGACGATGGCGAAGGCGATCTCCTCCGCGGCGTCCGCGCCATCCTCGGACCGGACCGCCCAGTCATCGTCACGCTCGACCTGCACGCCAACATCAGCGACACCATGGCCGAGCTGTCCGACGTCATCATTCCCTGCGACACCTACCCGCACGTCGACTTCCGCGAACGCGGCCGCGAAGCCGCCGACCTCATCGTCCGCACCCTGCGAGGTGAGATCCGCCCCACCATGGCGGTCGAGCTTCTGCCGCTGCTCTGGGCCGGCGGCAACGTCACCGGCTTCGAGCCCTTCGACGGCATCGTCGCCCGCGCCCACCAGCTTGAAGCCCAGCCCGGCATCCTCACCGCCTCCGTCAACCCGGGCTTTGCCTGGGCGGACATCCCCGAGGCCGGTACCTCCGTCGTCGTGGTTACCGACGGCGACCCGGCTCGCGCAAGGCGCGAGGCGCGAGCCTACGCCGACTGGGTCTTTGGCCAGCGCCGGCAGTTCCTGGTCGACCTGGTCAGCTTCGACGACGCGTTCGCCGAAGCCCAGTTGGCTGGACCCGGAACCATCGTCATCGCCGACGGCCAGGACAACCCCGGCGGCGGTGCCCCCGGCGACTCCACCGGCCTGCTGCGCGCGTTTATCCAGCACGATCTCCGGGACGCGCTCGTCCTCACCATCTGCGACCCCGAAACCGTC
This sequence comes from Chloroflexota bacterium, assembly GCA_028875175.1. Classification (GTDB taxonomy): domain Bacteria; phylum Chloroflexota; class UBA11872; order UBA11872; family UBA11872; genus UBA11872. The sequence continues at coordinate 29,467 of JAPPFO010000003.1, forward strand.
CAACTCGCCCAGGCCGCCGGGCACGATGCCGAGGTCGAAGTCGCCATCGGCGGAAAGTCGCACCCGGACCAGGGTCCACCCGTGCACACCCGCGCCACTGTTGAACGGCTGCTCAACCTCGAATTCGTCATCCGCGGTCCCATGATGACCGGCCTCACCCAGAAGTTCGGGCCCACCGCCCTGCTCCGCATCGGCGGCGTCCGCGTCGCCGTCACCACCAACCGCCTGCAAATCTTCAGCCTGGAGTGCCCCCGCACCCTCGGCCTTGAGCCTACGGCCTTGCGCTGGATCGGCGTCAAATCCTCAAACCACTTCCGCGCCGCCTACGGCCCCATCGCCGCCCAGGTCCACCGCGTCGCCTTCCCCGCCGTCCAGTCCCACGATCCCCGCGACCTCACCTACCACCGCCTCCGCCGCCCCATCTTCCCGCTCGACCCGATTTAGCTCGCACCACTTGGTTGAAGCAGCGCCTCGATCTCCGCGTGCCCCCGCCGCCGTGCCCACTCCAGCGGCGTAGCCCAGGGCTCTCCTGCCAGGCTCGCGTTGGCCCCGCGCACCAGCAATAACTCAACCATGTCAGCCAGCCCGTTCCGCGCCGCCCAGCCCAGCGGCGTCGAGCGGTACTCCTCGTCCACTGCATTGATGTCCGCGCCAAACTCCAGGAATAGATCCAGCAGCTCATGCCGGTTCGCATCCGGCCGGCCGCGCCCACCGCGGCTGCAGATGTCATGCAGCGGCGTCACCCGCTGCCAGTTGGGCAGATTCGGGTTCATGCCGTGCTCCAGCAGCACGCGTGTCATATCGGGCGTGTTCCACAGATAAGTGCGGCACCCGGTCACCACCTCGGGAACCCGCACCCCCCGCTCCAGCAGCGGCTGCAACATCTCGCGCCGCTTGAACGACACCACCATCGTGAAGATCCCGCCGCACCCGTGCGTACTCACGCCATCCGGATCCTCGTCCGCCATCGCCAGCACCGCCTCGTCATTGCCGTCCAACAGGTGCCCGCTCGCATCCACGAAGCCGCCGTGCTCTTCGAACATTCGACGCAGCCCAGGCTCTTTCGCCATCCACGCGGCGGTCCCCGAGGACTCGATGCCGGCGTTGGGATCTGCGCCCGCCTCCAGCAACGTCCGGGCCATTGCGCCATCTCCGCGCTGCGCCGCGTGCCAGATCGCCGATCCATGCGGAGCGTCCCGCCCCTCGCGCAGATTCGGATCGACCCCATGCGCAAGCAGGGTGCGGACCACGCCCATGTGCCCTCGCCGTGCCGCCGCCCCCATCGGCCGTCCGGCGTCGTCTCCAAGCGCGCGCATAGCTTCTGGGTCGGAATCCAGGATTCGCCCCACCTCTTCGTCGTCGCCCATCGCTGCCGCCACGTCAATCGTCAACTCGGCCCCACCGGCCAGCAGCACGCCAACCATGTCGAAATCATTCCGCTTCAGAGCCAGATCGATCGGCCGCCGACCCGCCGGGCGGTACCAGGCGTCCGGTCGGTTGCCTCCGCCCCCTGCTTGAATCGCATCCGGCGCCGCGCCGGATTCCAGGAGCAGGCGGACACACGCGGTCTGCCCCGCTTTGACCGCCCGATGCAGCGGGGTGAAACCCTCGTCGTCCCCAATGTTCAACAGCGAACGGTCGTCGCCGACCAACACTCCCAGCCGATCGGCCTCGCCCGCCGCGGCTGCCGCGTGAACGGCGTGCGGCCCGCCGCGTAGTCCACGCGCTGTCCGCGCCCCTTCGATGATCTCAGCCACATCCTCATGCCCACGGTCCCGGGCGACAGTCGCCAGCGGCTCGTGCCCGTAACGGCGATACGTCGCAACGGCGCCCAGTTCCAGTAGAGCCAACACCGCCTCGGCATGACCCTCGCGAACCGCGAAGTGCAGCGGCTGCGTATACCAATACTCCGCACGCACCAGGTTCGGCTCGCGTCCGGCCAGGGCCCGCAGTCGGTCAACGTCGCCCTCAAGCGCGGCGCGGAGCATCGACCAGATATCAGCCGGCTCGCAGCCCCAGGTTCCCGGGTTGTCCTGCCAGAGCGAATCGGTCAACTCGGGCGCAACGAGCTTCACAGCCAGCTCCACGAAGTCCTCATGTCGGTCCCCGGTTCACGCTTGCCGACCTAGAACGGCAGAAACGCCCGCCCCCCGCCATCAACTGTAATCGCGCTGCCCGTCACATAACGGCACTCATCGCTGGCCAGGTACACGGCCGCCGCCGCCACGTCTTCGGGCATGCCGTACGCGCCCTGCGGTATCACCCGCGCCCGCTTGGCCTGTATTTCGGGGTCGCGTGCCCGCACCTCCGAGCGCTCAACCCGAATTGGCCCCGGTGCGATCAGATTCACAGCAATGCCGTACGGAGCCAGGTCCACCGCCATCGCCCGCGTCAGCAGCCACAGTCCGCCCTTGCTGGCCGCGTATGGCGACGCGTTGGCCTCAGACGCAAACGAGTCCACCGACCCCGTGTTGACGATCCGGCCCTCAATGCCGGCGTCCACCATGTGCCGAGCCACCGCCTGCGCCACCACGAACGCCCCCGTCAGGTTTGTATCGATGTAGCTATGCCA
>JAPPFO010000023.1:0-25483 GCA_028875175.1 Chloroflexota bacterium
GCTACGAGCCGTTTGGGCTGTTTGAACTAACCCCATTCGGCGCGCTGGCCCTGCTGCTCGGCATCGGCCTCATCCTGCTCACCCGCCGTCGCTTGCTCCCCGTGCGCAGCGGCGGCGCCCAGGCCGCTTCGGCCGGGGTTGAGCACCAGGCCTACCGGCTGGACGAACGGCTCTTCGAAGCCGTCGTACCGGCCGACAGCCAGCTGGTCGGCCAGAGCCTGATGGCCGCCGGCATTGGCGGGGCCTTCGGCATTGCCGTCCTCGCCATCGAGCGCGAGGGCAATATCGCCGCCGCGCCGGCGCCCGGCGAGGTGCTGCTGGCCGGCGACTACCTGCTGCTGGGCGCCCGCGAGGCGGACATCGACCGTCTCCGCCAGGTGCACGGCCTGCAGGTCCAGGACCGCGTGCGCCTCGGTGCCGACGCACTACGCGCGGGCTCACTCAGCATGACCGAACTCGTCCTCCGCCCGCGCTCGGGACTGGTCGGGCAGACCCTTGAGGACATCGACTTCCGCGACCGGTTTGGATCCACGGTCCTCGGCATCTGGCGCGACGGCGCCCCGCGCCGCACCCGTCTGGCCAAACTGGCCCTGGAAGGCGGCGACGCCCTCCTGGTCCACGGACCTCCCGTGGCCCTGCGGCAGCTGCGCGACTCGCCCGAGTTCGTTGTCCTTACCGAGGACGCCGAGACCCCGCCGCGCGCCCGCCGCGCACCGTTGGCGGTCGCCATTCTCCTGCTCTTCGTTCTGGGCCTGGTGCTGAACGTAGCGCCGGTGGCGATCATGGGCGTTGCAGCCGCGGCCGTGATGGTTCTGACCGGATGCGTCACAATGGACGACGCGCGCAGCGCCGTAGAGTGGCGCGCCATCCTGCTGATCGCCGCCATGCTGCCCCTGGCGGAGGCCATGCAGACCACCGGCGCCGCCGCCTTCCTGGCCGAGCGGTCCACCGAGAGCCTGGGCGCGTTCGGCGCCCTCCCGGTGCTGGCCGGCGTGCTGCTGCTGACCTTCTTCTTCACCCACGTCATGGGCAACCACGTCACGGCGGTGCTGATGGCGCCGCTGGCTATTGACGCGGCGGTGCGCATGGGCGCCGACCCCCGCATGTTCGCCTTGGGCGTCGCCCTGGCCGCCACCTCCGGCTTCGCCACGCCCTACGCCCACCCCGGCAACCTCCTCGTCATGGGCCCCGCCAACTACCGCTTCGGCGACTTTGTCCGCATGGGGTTGCCGCTTGGGCTCGTGACGCTGGCCGGGAGCTTCATCCTGCTGTCGCTGATCTTCGTCGGCTGACCCGCCCTCGTTCGGTAGCCTTCCCCTAACACCCGCGACTAACCGTTTCAGGAAAGGCCGGTTCCGGTGGTTCGAATTGCAATGCTCGGCAGCGGCTTCGTCTGCGATTTCTACATGCAGGCCCTGCGCTACGTGCCCGATCAGCGCGTGGTCGTCAACTTCTCCAGGACCCAGGCCAAGGCCGAGGACTTTGCCCAACGCTGGAAGGTTCCTGAATCCACCACCGACATGCAGGCCGCCATCGAGCGCGACGACGTGGACCTGGTCGTGGTGGGGCTGCCAAATTTCGTGCACAAGGACGCCTGCATTGCCGCCGCCGAGGCCGGCAAGGCGGTGGTCTGCACCAAGCCGCTGGGCCGCAACGCCCCCGAGGCCGCCGAGATCCTGCAGGCCGTCCGCCAGCACGGCGTCTTCAACGGGTACCTGGAAACCGAGGCCTTCATGCCGGACGTGCTGCGCGCCAAGCAGGCCGTTGACGACGGCGCCATCGGTAAGGTCCTGATCGTCCGCGCCCGCGAGGCCCACACCGGCTCCCACGCCAGCTACGCCTGGGACGCTTCGACCAGCGGCGGCGGACCGTTGCTGGGCATGGGCGTCCACGCGGTGGCCGCCTGCCGCCTGTTCATCGGCAAGGACGTGATGCCGCAGGAGGTCATGTGCTGGGCCGACACCCTGGAGCACGACGTGCCCTTTGAGGACAACGCCGTGGCCCTGGTCCGCTTCGAGAACCGCTCACTCGGCCAAATCGAAGCCGGCTGGAGCAACCACGGCGGCATGGACGTGCGCACCGAGATCTACGGCGAGGACGGCCTGATTCACATCGACGCCACCAAGGGCGTCCCCATCAAGGCCTTCAGCCTGCACTCGATGGGCTACGTCCAGGAAAAGGCCGACTCGGACACCGGCTGGACCTATCCCCAGTCCGACGAAGCCTGGCAATACGGCTACCACGGCCAGATGTACCACTTCGTCCGCTGCCTGGAAGACGGCACGCCGGCCGCCGAAGACTTCGAAGACGGCTACATCTCCAACGCCGTCATTGACGCCGCCTACCGCAGCGCCAAATCCAGGCAATGGGAAGCGGTGGACCTGTCGGGGCTGAACACGGCGTAGCCATAGCCCCACGGATTGCTGCTCGCAATTCGGAGCCGGCAGCGTCTGTAGGATTGAGGTATCCGCGCTGGCAAGCCCGTCAGCGCGGCAGTTGGGCGGTTGAAGGGACGACGGGCAATGCACACCGTAAGGGCCAGGTTTGCCAACGGCGTGCTCCAACCGTTGGAAGCGCTGGACCTCGATGAGGGCCAGGAGGTCACGGTCTCGATCGACGACCGGACATCGCCCAAGCGCTCACGACGAGGCATGCGCGCCGCCGCCGGCGCCTGGAAGGGCACCCACGACCCGGAGCGACTGAAGCGCCAGATCTACGCAGCACGCCTCACGACCTCCCGGCCTCGGCCCGACCTGTAAGTCCTTGCGCTATCTCGTCGATACCGACTGGGTAATCGACTACTTCCACGGGGTCGAGCAAGCGGTTCGGCGTCTGAACGAGTTCTCCTCAGATGGCGTGGGCCTGAGTGTCATTGCGTTGGCCGAGCTCTACGAGGGCGTGTTCTACTCCTCGAATCCGGAAGGCAACGAGCAGGCGATGCGGGACTTCCTCGAAGACGTTCAGGTGGTCGGGGTTGATGATGGTGTCTGTCGGACCTTTGCGCGGGAGCGGGGCCGGTTGCGGTCAGCCGGCGCTCTGATTAACGACTTTGACCTGCTCATTGGATCCACGGCCCTGCATCACGATTTGACCCTGCTAACCAACAACCGCCGACACTTCGAGCGCGTGGAAGGTCTACGAATCGTCTCGCTCTGAGTCTTTAGGCGCCACTCAATCGCTCCTCGCGTGCGGCAGGTCCGAGGCCCGAGGGCCCACGAAGACCGTTGAACGGCACAAATTGCAAGTACTACTTGCAATTTGTGCAAAGGGCGCGGCGCGCTGCCAAGCCGACGTGGCACTCCGGCGTCTGCCGGCGCTATGCCGACAGCGAGGTCGCGCTAGCTCAGATCCCGCGCCTCGTTCCCAAAGCGGTACGCAAACACCTGCCCGTAGCTGAACTCAATGTGCACCCGCACCCGCTCCCCGGCCGCCGCGCCCAGGTCTGCCGAGCCGTTCCAGGTCACCGCATGCTCCACCGAGTCCCCGCGGATCTCGTCGCACTCGTCCAGCGTCAGGCCGGGAATGGGCGTGCCGTTGCTGGTGCGGACTTCCACCTTGGCCCAGCCGTTGCGCACGTTGGCATTCAGAAACAGGCGCTGGCCGCCTGCCACCACGCGGTCGGTGACGATCCAGCCCGCGCGCCGTCCGGCCGACAGCCCGGCAAAGCGGTCCAGCCCCAGCACAAACGTGCCGATACCGCCGGTGCGGTAGTTCACCCCGTGGGCCTCTTCGCGGCCGTGGAACCAGAACCGCATGCGGTCGCCTTCGCGCACCGGCGGGCTGTCCGACATGTTGACCCACGAGTCGTCCCAGCCGCCTTCGGCGCCCAGGTCCACGAACCGCTCGCGCCGGAACGGCCGCTGCCAGTGCAGCCCGTCCAGGCTGCTGGCCAGCGTCACCCACATGCGCTCCACCTCCGTGTCGTACAGGTTCACGAAGGCCAGGTAGCGGTTGCCGTAGACGATCGGCGCGATGTTGTAGAACTCCGTCCCGCGGGTATCGAACGCGTCGTTCCGCAGCACGATTGTGTAGTCCGACCAGTTCGAAAAATCCTGGCTGGTCGCCCTGGCGACGACCCGCTTGTACGGCAGCGGCGGCGCGCCGTTGCCCATGCGGGAGTGGTAGCGCGGCGGCCGCAGGAACAGCCAGTACGCCCCGCTGACCGGGTCCTTGATGGCCGAATGCCGGTCCCCCGCTTGCGCGTAGATCGGCTCCGGGTGCTGGGTCCAGCTGATTCCGTCCGGACTGAACAGCGCGTATAGCCCGTTGCCCTGGTCGCCATGAAACGAGTGATATACCGGAATCTTGTAGCGCCGTTGCGGCCCGCCCACGTCGTCCACGATCAGCCCGTGCGACTCCATGGCCCGGCAGCCCGGAATCAGCGAGGGCCGGTGGAAAATATTGTTGTTGCTGTTGCCGCCGAACTCGATCTGGCCCAGGTTGGGCTTGTTCCAGTTGATGCCGTCGTCCGACTCGGCATAGTTCAGCAGCACCTGGTCGCCTGTCGGGCTGTCGTAATCGAAGCTCCGGTACCACATGCGAAAGCCGCCGCTGGCCTCGTCCTTCAGGATGGACAGGTCCATCCCCACGCCCCGGCCTTCCCAGGGCTGGTCGGCCGTCACGATCGGATCGTGCGAGCGCCGTTCCGGACGCCCAATGGTTGGCGTCACGTTCCACGAGGCGTCCACCTCGGCGTCGTCCACAAACAGGTGCAAGTGCGGGTCGTACATGGCTGGCTTCTCTGTCCCGCGAATGCGCCGAGTCTAGGGCGCGCGCCGAACCTGTGCCGCTTTGCCCTCATGACTTGGCCTTACAATGTGCCCCTAACGCCGAAAGACCCGTCCTCGCTTCGGGGCATGGAGAGAGAGGGCTTACCTGTGTCGATCCGTAAGTGGCGCACCGCCGCCATGCTCCTGGTCGCCAGTGCCGTCGCGGCCACGCTGTTTGCCGGCTGCGGCGGCGAGTTCGAGTTCAAGCCCAGCGGCAGCGGCCGCGGTCAGGGCGTCAACTACCAGCAGGCCCCGGGCTCGCTGTACGAGGCCACCCCCACACCGTCGTCCTAAGGCCAATCCGCCGCCGGTCTTAGGGGGCGGGCGCTAGGTCGCCGGCTCCTCCCGCTCGGACTCTTCCTGGAGGAAGGCTTCGGCTGACTCCAGGTACACCTGCGGGAATCCCGCCACTGGCCTCTTGGCGGTGATGGCTCGCTTGGCCTCGGTTGGCGAGAGACCTCGCAGTGCGCGCAGGATCACGTAGGTCATCAGCGGCCCGCGATGCACCCCTTCGCGGCAGTGCACGTAAATTTGGGCGTCCGGGCTCTTCAGCGCCCGCCGCGCGAACGAGAGTCCGCGCCGGAACCATGAGGCCGGTTTGGGCTCCAGATCGTCCACCACCGGGACCCACGTCGCCCTGAAATCCCGCCGCACCTGGGCGCTATGCGGGTCTGTGCTCACGTTCAGCACGTGCGTCACCCCTGCCGCCCGCAGCGCCCCCAGCGACGCCGGACTGGGCCGGCCCCCAACCCACACCCCGTCCGCGACCTCGGATGGTGGATACGGCTCAAAGAACATTACAGCCCGCCTTGCAAGTAGCCGGTCCTCATCGTCCCGTTTGTGGGCGTCTGCCCTCCGGCTCCCGCTCCATTGTCCAGCCCTGAGCCGCGGCGGTCACATTGCAGTGGCGCTCGCAGGTACGGTCATTCGCGGTGTCGGGCACTCGTCTTCCGCCTTGACGGTCTGGCACCAGTGGCTGCGCCACCGCAACCCTAGCGAGAGTGGCTATGCCACCCACTATGATGGCGCTCCCTTTTCGAACGTTGTTGGATCGGGCCGCCTGATGTGGCAGTCGTCGGATCCCTTGCAAGCCGCCGCGGTGGACGTGGCCGACGCCGTATTCCCGTACGACTATCGCGGCGTCCGGCCTGCGCTGGCCCGCCTGCCCACCGACGCCTACGCCCGCGCCGCCACTGAGCTGCTGGACCGCCGCCCCGGCGTCGTCCTGCTGATTACCGGCTTTCCCATCAAAGGCATTGCCGAGACCGATGGTCCCCCTGGCGCCGCCGCCGTGGGACGCGCCTTGCAGGCCCTCAGCTGGCATGTCGTGACCGTGGTTGATCCCATGACCCGACCCGTGATCGAAGCCCTGGGCCGCGACCTGGGCGAGATTGAGGAGATCGACGCCCAAGGCGTCCGGCAGGCCGAAGCCGCCACCGGCCGGCTGCTGGACCGGATTCGTCCCCACGCCGCCATTGCCATCGAGCGGCCCGGACTGACGGCCGATGGCCGCCTGGCCAACATGCGCGGCGAGACCCTGGACCCCTCGCCCGTCCCCATGGACGGCCTGCTGCGTGTGCCCATCAGCATGGGCATTGGCGATGGCGGCAACGAACTGGGACTGGGCAGCCTGGCCGGCTTCATGCGTCGGCGCCGCATCTCACCCGCCCCCTGCATCACCCGCGCCCGGCACGTGCTGCTGGCCTCCGTGAGCAACTGGGGCGCCTACGGCTTCACCGCCATGCTGGAAATGCTGGCCGATCGCCCGCTCATGCCCTCCGAAAGCGACGACCGCCGCTGGATGCGCGCCATCGTGCGAGCCGGCGCCGTGGATGGCATCACCGCCCGTTGCGAACCTACCGTCGACACCTTCGCCTTTGACCGTACCGCCCAGGTCCTCCACCGCCTGGCCGACGTCTGCCAGACCTATGCCCAGGCGAATGGACGTATTCCGGCATGAGGTCGTCTCAGACCTTTGCCAGCGGTGCCGACGTCCGCGCCGCCTGCCGCGCGGGCCAATGGGACCGTCCCACGCACGGCATGGCCGACGGCTACGTCCAGGCCAACCTCGTCATGCTGCCGGCCGGCGACGCCGACGACTTCCAGGCCTTCTGCGAAGCCAACCCCATCCCCTGCCCCCTGCTTGAGCGCACCCCGCCGGGCAGCTTCGAGCCAACCCAATTCGCCCCCGGCGCCGACCTGCGCACCGACGCCCCCCGCTACCGCATCTACCGCCAGGGCGTCCACGACCCCGGCGAACCCACCGACGTACTGGACCAGGCCCGGGACGACATGGTCGGCTTCCTGCTCGGCTGCAGCTTCACCTTCGAGGCCGCCATGGCCCGCGCCGGGTTCGAGCTCCGCCATCAGACGCAGGACGTCAACGTGCCCATGTACCGGACCAGCCTGGCCTGCCGTCCGGCCGGCGCCTTTGCCGGCCCCATGGTCGTCAGCATGCGCCCCGTCATGGCCGACCGTGTGCCCGAAGTCTGCGAGATCACGGCCCGCTACCCCGGCGTCCACGGCGCCCCCGTCCACGCCGGCGATCCCCTCACCATCGGCATCCAGGACATCAACCGGCCCGACTGGGGCGAACCCGTGGACATCCGCCCCGGCGAAGTCCCCGTTTTCTGGGGCTGCGGCGTCACCCCCCAGGCCGTCGCCCAGGCCAGCCGCCCCACCCTCATGATCACCCACGCCCCCGGCCATATGTTTGTGACTGACCGGCTGGACTCCGAATTGGAACAGCCCGACGCGGCCAGCGACTCCTCGTAGGGGCGGCGACTGAGACTCGCCCGTCGTCCGGTCGGACCGAACCAGGGTTCGTGATAAGCCATTTCGGGAGTCTTCGATGGACCGTGTCGAACCACCCCCCCCCGCGAAGACGGCCTCAGCGGGTATCCGCCTTCGTATTCTGGCCACTCCATGGACTCTTCCGTACGCCTCGCCGAATCCGCCGACCACCGTGCCGCCTGCCGCCCTCTACGCCGAAGCCGACGCCCTTCATGCCCGGGAGCGTCCGGACCGTTTCCGGCCAACCGACCGGCCCGCCCGCTCGCGGCGCTTGTTTGACGCCCACCTGGCCGACCCCGAACAGGCGCTCTTTGTGGCTGAAGTGGATGGTGATGTCGTGGGCCTTGTGCGCGTCCAGGCCCTGGAACGGCTCGAAGTGCCCGATGTTCCCGCCCTCACGCCCCGCCGCTACGCCATGGTCCAGGAACTCGTCGTCGCCCAAACGCATCAACGACGCGGCATCGCCACGCGCCTGATGACCGAAGCCCACCGCTGGGCCCGCGACCGCGGCCTTACCCAGATCGGGCTCAGCGTCTACGACTTCAACCAACCCGCCCTGCGGCTCTACGCCAGGCTCGGCTACACCCCCGACAGCCACCGCCTTTCGACTACGCTGGACTCGACGACCGACGACTAGTGCCGAGGCGGAGGCACCAAGAAATCGTGCTGTTGAGGCCCCGCAACTTGCACGCAACGGTCGCTCGCGTCGGCGGATTCACGGCCACGCTCGCGGTGCTGGCGCTTGGCGCCGCCCTCCTGGGCGGCTGCGGGGATTCGTCGGTCCTGGACGCCAGGGAGTCCGCCGGCGGCGAATCGTCCCAGGCGCTGGCGCGGGGCCGCGACCTCTTCGCCTCCAACTGCGCGGCCTGCCACGGCGCCGGCGGCGAAGGACAGCCGGACTGGCACATCAGCAAGCCCGATGGCACCCTGCCGGCCCCGCCGCTCAACGGCGACGGGCACACCTGGCACCACGCCGACGGCTTCCTGTACCGCGTCGTCGACGAGGGCGGCAAATTCCAGGAAGACCCCCGCTTCCCCGACTTCAAGAGCGCCATGCCCGCCTTCGGCGACCGCCTCGGCCGCCAGGACATAGTCGCCATCCTCGCCTACGTCAAGACCCTCTGGGGCGACAAGACCCGCGGCGGCTTTTCCATCCTCGAATCCCAGGCCATCATCAGCCGGAACGACCCGTTCCCCTCTGGCTGACCGCGGCACCCCTGGCCTGGCCCGGCGGTGCTAACGTAACAGTGGTTAAGTATCCATCGGGCGGATCGATGCATCGGTCTATGTACGTCATAGCCTCGACGTTAGGAACGCCACGCCTGTGGCCGCGAGCGACCAACCATCTGGATCGCCTGTGCGCCGTCGGCCGGTCTCACCCAGGCTTGCCGATGTCGTCGGAAGTCGTGGCGGGCTGAAGAGCGTGTCTGTTTCGTGATGTTGGCAGGCAACGGCTTAGCTTTCAGGAGGCGGGCGCAGCGGCTCCTATCCGCTGTGGTTGAGGCTGGTGCAATTAGAAACTGGCACCCGTACACAACCGATCCGGAAGAGCTGAGGTACCCGGCCAAGATCTTTGTCTGGGTTCGCTGGTTCATTCACGCGGCCAGCATTATTGATCTGGCATATCGGCCAACATTCACCGTGTTTACATATACATCCTACATAAGCGCCCTCGTGCTGCTTGTGATAGTGAACGGCGTGGTCCACTATCGTGTGGTTGCCGGTCCGTCAGTGACTATACGCTGGATGCTTGCGCTTAGCGTGCTGGATGTGATCATCATAACTGCAGGCACGGCAGTTGGCGGCGGCTTGAACAACAACCTCTTTTATCTGCTGTACTACCCGTCGCTAGCCTGGTTTGCGGTCTTTTTCGGCTCATTCAGATTGAGTATGGTGTGGACCACAGTAGTAGTCGTCGCTTACATAATCGTATGTTTGGCCGTTGCTTCGGGTCTCGACTTTGAGGCGAAGGAAGAGAAAGAACTGTTTGGCAGAACCATCGTCATGTATGCCGTGGCGGCGTCCGTGAGCCTCCTGTCCAGGGCCGAGAGAATCCGTAGGGAAGGTGCGGTGAAACGCGAGCGCGAGCTGCATCGGGAGCGAATCGAGCTCTCGCAGACGATTCACGACACCACGGCCCAGTCCGTATTCATGATTGGGATTGGAATCGACACGGCGCTCGAAATGACCGAGCAGTCACGGCGCGAGATGGTGTCCAAGCTCGAAGCGACATCGGCGCTCTCCAAGGCGGCAATGTGGGAGCTTCGGCACCCGATCGACGCAGGCCTCATATTCGAAGGCCGGTCGTTGGGCCGTGTGCTGGAACTGCACGCCGCATCCTTTGAGACAATCACCTCGATTCCCGCGTCGGTCGTCCAGACCGGCAGAGAACGGCCGCTCCCGTCGGTGACCCGCAGTCGACTCTTTTCAATCGCGCACAATGCGCTGACGAACGCTTTGCGGCACGCCCGCGCCAGCAAGGTCTCGGTCGCCCTGGACTATCAGGACACGAGTCTGCGCATGTCCGTGTCGGACGACGGCATCGGTCTTCCCGACGATTACGCCGAGCGCGGGCACGGATTCAAATACATGCACGCCAACGCCGAACAAATGAACGGTCGGCTCCACGTCGCTTCAGGCCGTCCTGGCAGGGGCACAACCGTTACCTGCGAAATCGAAATTGATCCAACTTAAGGATGGTGCCAACGTGACTGCAAGTCCGCCAGCCAGGGTCATGATCGTGGACGATCACTCCATCATGAGGGACGGCCTGCGAGAAATGCTGGAGCGGTCCGAGGACTTTCAGGTCGCGGGCCAGGCCCGCGACGGCTGCGAGGCCGTGGATGTGGCGCGACGGGTCAAGCCCGACGTCATCATCATGGACGTCATTATGCCGGTAAAGAACGGCGTCGACGCCTGCCGCGAAATCATGGAGGCCGTGCCTGGAACCCGCGTGCTCATGTTGACGGCTTCGACCAACGATCACACGGTGATTGACGCAATTGCCGCCGGCGCCACGGGCTACCTGCAAAAATTCACGGGCAAGGACGAACTGCTGGCGACGATTCGCGACGTGGTTGACGGCGAGTTTCGCGTGCCCGGCGACGTGGTGCGGCGAGCCTTTGCCGGTGTTCGCGACAGTTCCGGCGAGGACGCTGGTAGCGAGCTGTCACGGCTCACCGTGCGGGAACAGGAGATCCTCAAGCTGTTTGCCGAGGGGATGTCGTATGCCGATATCGCCGAGGCTCGAGGGAATCGTCCGCTGACTATCCGCAATGCCATCTACGGCATCCGCGAGAAGCTGGGGGCCGGGTCGAGCCAGGAGATGGTTGTCTGGGCCGTGCGAAACGGTCTGCTGGACAACGACTAGCTCGAACGACTGACGTCCGGACGCCGGCCGCGCCCGGGTCAACCGCCGTCGTGGGCAACCCGCGGGATCGCTCGGCCTCGGCATCTGTCAGGGGACACCACAAGTCAGTACTGGTAGAGTGATATCCATGTATCGGTATAATCAGACCTCTCCGCCAGGTGGCTCAGGAAGGGTGGGTTGGAATGCGACGGATACGAGCGATCTTCGTGGCCGCGGTAGCGGCGCTGACCGCTGCCGCGGTCATTGCCACGCCGGTGTTCGCCCAGTGGCCCACCACCTGCGTCGACCTGAACGACATCGTGGAACAGCACCTGGGCCGCACCAATAACGTCGGCATCTACCAGCGCGTCTTTGGCGATCAGGCCGAGGCCGCCTGCCAGGGCGATCACCGCAAGGACGTGCGCGGGGTGTTCGCCTGGGCGTTCGGTCTCGCGGCGCCCGCGCCACAACCGGCCGTCGCGGGGTCGTCCTTGCCCCTGGCCAACGACGCCCTGTACGGAGCGGTGTGGCGGGGCCAGACCGAGCAGGTGCGCACGCTCGTGGCCGGCGGCCTGAACGCCAACACGCGGGACTCGGACAACGACCCGCTTATCCACTCGGCCATCTGGCGTGACTACCCCGAGATCGTGCAGATCCTCGCTGAGGCGGGTGCCAATGTGAACGCCAAGGACTCCGACGGGGACCCCGTGATCCACTCGGCGGTTTGGCGGGGTCACACGAACGTGGTGCAAGTCCTGGTGGATGCGGGCGCCGATGTGAACGCCACGGAGTCCAACGGCGATCCGCTCATTTTCGAAGCCATTTTTCGAGGCCACACGGACATTCTGCGCATCCTCGTGGATGCTGGGGCCGATGTGACCGCCGCTGACTCTCGCGGCCGGTCTCCCCTGAGCCGTGCTTTGTTCTGGGCCGGGGAAGGATCGGAAATCGTGCAGATCATCCGCGAGGCGCTGGCGGCGGGGCCGGTCCTCGGCTGGCCCACGACCTGTGTCGACCTGAACGACATCGTGGAAAACCACTTGGGCAACGACAACAACGTCGGCATTTACCAGAAGGTCTTTGGCGACCAGGCGGAAGCCGGCTGCCAGAACGACCACCGCGAGGACGTGCGCGGCGTGTTCGCCTGGGCGTTCTGACGAAGCGACTGAGCGGACCACGACGGCCTGCGCATCCCCACGTCGGCCCGGTTTTCTACCGGGCTGGCGTGGGGAGAGGCTCTATAGGCGCGGGACCACCGCATCCACGTCCTGAATCGATAGAGAGCACGGACATGCTGACCGGGAACGACCTTCCAGATTCACCAACGAATTCGAAGTCGTTCCGCGCCGGTTCGATTCTTAGGCCAGAGTCAACGCGACGGTTGCCGCGCCGTCCGGTTCGGATCAAATGCACGGCTGGCCTCGCCCAGCACACACCGGTGAGACGGATCCCGTGACGGCTCGGGTTCGCTTCGTCCTGTTCGCCGGTGTGGCCCTGGTGCTGGCCGGGCCGGTGCTGCTGTTTTTTCTGGGACAGCTGATTCTCAGCCACGATGCGCTGCTGCTGGACCACGTGGCCGAACGCCGGACGCCCCTCGTCGAGCTTTCGCTGTGGGCCGGCGCCGACCCCAACTACCGGGACGACGACGGCCGCTCGGCCCTACCCGTGGCCGTCGAGCATGCCGATTGGGAGATCGTCCCGCTGCTCCTGGAAGCCGGCGCCGATCCAAATGCCCGCACGTCGGACGGCGAGCCTGCCGCGGCCGTGGCTGCCGGTAACGGCAATGCCGGGATCCTGGCCATGCTGCTGGACGCTGGCGCCGACTCGAACGCCAGGGGCGAATCCGGCGTCGCGGTCCTGGTGCCAGCCGCGATTGCAGGCGATGCCGAGATCGTGCGGCTGCTCCTGGAGGCCGGCGCCGACCCCAACGGCCCCGGGATCGCGGAACTCGTCCAGAAGTCCGGCAACGCCGACCTGCTCGAGCTGCTCGAAGCCGGCGCGCTCACCGCGGAAGCGCTGTTCACCCTGGCCGAACTCGGCCTGAACGCCCTCGCCAACATCGACAAGTTCATCGAGGGCATGCTCTGCATCTTCACCCTCGGCTTCGGCTGCTAGCAGCCAAGCAGCCGACGCCCCGCCCCAAGCTCGACTCACGCGACCGCCGCTCAACACCCGTCTTTTTCACCGCTGTCCGCCGGGAGATGGCTGAAGCCCGCCCGCGGCGACTCATACGTCCGCCAGCGGGTCCTTCTCGGTTTCACAGAGCGGCAGACTAATCGCGGCGACATCGTCGCTCGGAACCTCCGCCAACGCCGCCGGAACCCACCCGGTGAAGTCGTTCCCTTCCAGGAACAGCCGCTGCAGGTTTTCGAGGTGTACCAGACCGGCCGGAATCTCGCCGGTCAGCTGCTTGTGCCCCACGGCCAACCTGGTCAGGCTGTTGAGGTTGCCCAGTTCGGACGGAATAGGTCGACTCAACTGGTTGTAATCGAAGTCCAGCTGGGTGAGACCGGTGAGCTGGCCGATTTCGGATGAGATCTGGCCACCCAACTGGTTCTTCGAGAGGTCTAGTTCGACAGCGCGGCCGCTAAGGTCGTGCACTTGCCCACAGGCGCGTCGCTCAGCCAGTTGGTGTGGATGCTCCAGATGTCGCCCAGGAACCGCAGATGCACCTGGTCGGCGTCGCCCGGCCGCAATTCGAACACCGCCGCCTGGAAGTACTGCCGGATCACGCCGGGAGCTCCGCCGTCGATACCGAACACCGCGCCAGGTGCGCTGTCGGGGCGGGCAGCCGTCTTCGGGTAGCCAAACGCTTCCAGGCCGCCCATGGCGCTAAAGAAGTCGAGGAACCCGGTGGGCGAACCGTCGACCGCCAGGTTGGATACCTGGTGACCCCAGGGACCTAGTGGCAGGCCCGGCTGCTCGCTCTGCAGGCTGAGTTCGCCGCCTGAACCGCCGAGATCGTCCCACACCAGCCGACGCTCCATCCGCCAGCCGCCATCGCCCTACTGGCAGTCCACGATGCCGCGCTGGTAGTACTGGGTCAGGCCGCCGGGGCGTTCAGCGATTACTTCGGACGTCGGATAACCCCAGCGATCAACGTCGCCGGTCGCCCGGTAGAACGTCAGGAAGTCACATGCAACCTCGCCGTCACCAACCGACACCACCAGGTCTGGAATGTTGTGGCCCAGGGTCGCGTCGGGTTGGGTGAAGGCGGACCGCTGCACCACGGCGGAGAGGCCACCGCTCGCCATTTCGTCCTCGGCGTGCTGATCGGCCACGACAGGCGAGGCGAACACGACGAGGCTAAGCGGCGACGAAACCAGGACCGCCGCCAGTCGGTGGAGCTGGCTACTTGGCCAATGAGCCTGGGACACGGCAGCGCACGGCAAGCCACAGCTCTCCTAAGGTCTTTCCTGGCGAGGTGATCAGCCCGAGTTCCTTATGGCCAGCCTGCGATCGGCGGTGGGAGATTTCCGAGCAATGGCACCGGCGACTGTGAGCCCAAACCCCATCCCGTCTGAAGGCGGTTCAGGCGGTGCGCGGGGGGCCGTAGGCTTCCATGGTCTGGAGGGCGATGCGATCCCAGCCGAGTTCATCGGCGACGGCGCGGGCGGCGCGGGTTCGCTCGGCGAGGTTCCAGCGTTGGGCGTCCTGCATGGCGGCACGCAGCGCCGGGATGTCGGCCGGGGGAACCAGTACGCCGGCGCCGGTGCGGTCGAGCAACTCCGGGATGCAGCCGACGCGGGTGGCGATGATGGGGCAGCCGAAGCCGAGGGCGGTGATGATGGCGCCGCTGGTGAGGGCGTCGCGGTAGGGGAACACGGCCACGTCGCCGGCGTGGAAGTAGACCTGCAGCTTGTCGATGGGGACCTTGCCCTCGTGCATGAGGACGCGGGCGTCGCCTACGGATTCGTTGCCGACGACGCCGTCGTAGGCCTGGTGGCGCTGCCCGGCGACGACGAGGCGGAGGTGGTCGCCCTCCAGGCCCTTGAAGGCTTCCAGCATGTCGTCGTGGCCCTTGTAGCCGCGGATGTTGCCGAAGGAGGTGTAGACGAAGGCGTCATCAGGGATGCCGAGTTCGCGGCGGGCTGCCTGGCGGGTGATGTCGGCGGGGTAGGCGTTGCGGAAGTCGCCGTGCGGAATGACGAAGAGGTTGCGGCGGCGGATGAAACGGCGGGTGTAGGCGCGGGCGGCGTACTGGCAGTGGCAGATGATGGAGTTGGCCAGCAGGGCCATGACGTAGCGGCCCACCACGTCGACGCCCCAGTGCGGGCGTTCGTGGGGCAGCATGTTGTGGAGCGTCCAGATGACGCGGTAGCCCAGCACCCGCGCCAGCAGCAGGGCGAAGGTAAAGGCACCCATCTGCAGCCAGGCCCTGGTGGCGGTGTCGGTATTGGTAATGCCCTGCAGCCAGTGCAGATGAACGCCGTTGACGCGACCGCGATTGCGCCAAACCCAGCCTGGCGTCACGCCTTCAATGTCCCCTGTGGGCTTGAGGCTGATGAGTTCGAAGGAGTAGCCGTGACGCTGGAGGGCCTCGACGAGGAGTCCGCCGTAGGGGTTGCCGAGCATGTTGCGGTAGTTGAAGAGGCTGGGATCCCAGCTAAACGCGACGCGCATGGCTAGTTGCTCTCCGGCAGCAAATGCGACCTGGGTTCGGCGCGCGTCTCGACTTCAGGCATGGGCGGCCTGGATGAGTTTGTCCAGTTCGGCGTATTCGTGCCTTGCGGCGGAGACCGAGGTTTGCCAGTCCGGCCAGGAGCACTCCGATTCGTTGGCGATCCAACCGGTGTAGCCGCCGGCGGCCAGCTGGCGCAGGGTCTCGCCGTTATGTACGTCGCCCTCGCCGAGCGGTACGTGGACGTAGAAGCGGCCGTCGACTTCGAGGGTGTGGCCCT
Source organism: Chloroflexota bacterium (assembly GCA_028875175.1). Lineage (GTDB taxonomy): Bacteria > Chloroflexota > UBA11872 > UBA11872 > UBA11872 > UBA11872. Next base: position 15,813 of record JAPPFO010000023.1, read on the forward strand.
CGGCGTCCGGCAGGCCGCGCATGTCCTTGACGTGGACGTCGAAGATGCGGGCGCCAAGCTGGGCGACATCGTCCGCGCCGACGGACTCGGCGGCCGCGTGGAGATTTCCGGTGTCCAGGGCGGCGCCGAGGTTGGGATGGTCGATGGCATCGACGAGGCGGCAGGTGTCCGAGGTTCTGGAGGCCAGTCCCTGCGAGTGGACTTCAATGGTGACGCGGACGCCGGCGTCGGCACCGAGGGACGCGGCCTGGCCGTACCAGGCAGCGGCGGCCGAAAGCTCGCCGGCGTTGTGGACGGACATGCCGTCGGCGCCGCCCCAGAGCCGGAGGAGGCCGGCGCCGAGGATGTCGGCGGCCTCGAGGGCACGGCGGACGCCATCCAGTTCGGCCTGGGCGGGGGCGCCGGTGAAGGTCTCGGGGCGGCCAAGGCCGGAAGCGAGGCCGACGACCTGGAGGCCGGAGTCGGTGAGGACCCGGGAGCCAGCGCGGGCGGAGGGGCCGGGATTGTCAAGATCGAGGTGCGGGGGGCGGCACATGAGGGCGACGCCGGGGTAGCCGATGTCGCGGGCGACGGGCACCACACGGTCGAGGGGATAGCCGCCGAACATGAGGGTGTGAAGCGCCGCTCGCATGGCCGGGCCTCCTGGCCGCTCGCGAGGTAAGGGTAACGCTTTGGGCAGGAGCGAAGGTCTGAAGCCGATGGCGTGGCCGCGTGGTGGCGCGTGGGGAAGGCGGCGCGTTACATTGACTGCTCGAAGCCAGCAACCAACGGCCAACCCTGGGGGACGGAGTATGAAGATGTCGCTGCGCCGAGGATTGATCGGCGCTCTGGCGGTCGCGCTTGTCGCGCTCGTCGTACTTGCGGCGTGTGAGCCACCCGGGACCACCGAGTTTCCGGAGCCGGCGTGCGCCGCCGCGGGCAACTGCCCGGCAAACCCATGCCCCGACACCGAAGACGTGATGAAGGATGGCGAACAGATCTATCTGACGGTTTGCGCCACCTGCCATGGCTACGCGGCCGATGGGTTCGGTCCGCAGTACCAGCTGTATTCGCCGCGACCGGCCAGCTTCAAGGCGGAAGAGTTCCAGGCGCAACTGGCCAGTGATCCGGGCGCCATCTTCCTGAAGGCCTGGCACGGCAACACGGCGATCGGCGAAGACGACATCGGCGACGTGCCGCACAGCATCCCGGCGGAACTGGGCGCCCCGCACACTGAATTCAAGACGGCGTCCCAGGTTCGCGAGAAGATTCGTGCGCAATGCATCGAGGGTGCCGATCAGCCGCAGGAGACCGGCGGCATGACCGAGGAAGAACTCTGGAAAGTGGTGCTCTTCCTGCGCACCGCACCGAGCCGCTAGCTCGCCAGTCCACTGCCCATTCCGCGGGGCGCCGGGGGGCACCCCGCGCCCCCCGGGGGTTTATGGTGGGGTCGCGCGGTGATTCGGAGCCCGAAGGGTTCATGGCTTGACGAGACACGGCGCTCGTGTACAGTGGAAGTGCTGACAACGGCGTCAGCCCGAAGACCGGATCGTGGAGATCTGGCGGAAGTTCCCACATTGAGGAGGGAACGATGACTCACTACGTCGGCCCACGGGCCACCTACACCGCGACCAGCGGACACGAAGCTTGCGTCCGCTGCGGTGGGCGCGGATCACTGCGCTACGCCCCCACGGGGCGCCACGTCAGCCGTGCGTCTTACGGCGAGACGGCATTCTGGCGAACTTGCTCCCGCTGCGGGGGCACGGGGCACACCCAGGAGTAGCACGCCGCTCCAGCAGTAGTCCCGTGGACGCACGGTTATGAACGGAACCCCCGCCGCGGCGGGGGTTCCGGTTGTTTTGCGGGCGTATCGGCAACGCCCGCAGCGCGACGCTAGAGGCCGCAGCCGCTGTCCATCACCAGGACTTCGCCGGTGACGATGGGATTCTCGACGAGCATCAGTACGCCGGCGCCGATGTCTTCGGCGGTCGCCGCGCGATTGATGGGGCTGCGGTCGATGGCCTGCTGCAGGAATCCTTCATGCCCGATCATCCAGCGGGTGTCGATGGGACCGGGGGCCACGCTGTTGACGCGAATATCGGGAGCCAACGCGCGCGCCAGCGACTTCGTCATCGTGTTCAAGGCGCCCTTGGAGGCCGCGTAGGCGATGCAGGAGCCCGTACCCGTAATGCCTGCGAGCGACGACACATGAACGATCACGCCATCGTCGCCGGCTCGCAAGTGCGGGGTCGCGGCCCGGCTGACGAAAAACGGGCCCTTGAGATTGACCGCCAGGATGCGGTCCCAGAACTCGTCTTTCATGCCGTCAAGGTCGTCGTGATCGACAAAGTGCGTGGTGCCGGCGCTGTTGACGACGATGTCCAGGCGGCCGAAGGCGGCGGCGGTTTGTTCGACCATGGCCACGACCGCGGCGTCGGACGCGACATCGGCCTGGATGGCCAGGCCCTCGACTCCAAGCGCCTGGATGTCGCCGGCGGTTTGGGCGGCTTCGTCGGCCGAGCGCGAGTAGTTGACGGCCACGTTGGCGCCGCGTTCGGCCAGCATGAGCGCGGTGGCGCGGCCCACGCCGGTTCCGCCGCCGGTTACCAGTGCGGCCTTGCCCAGTAGCGACATACGTTTTGCTCCTTCAATTCGGTGTCAGAGCGGCTATTGTGGCACCCAGGAACGCAGCACCGGAGTTGAAACGGCATGGAGAAGGTATTCGCGCTGCCGAACGGCGAGGAACTGGTGGCAAGCGTGCTGGGGCCGGGCGAAGGGCGCGGGACGGGTGCGGCTCAACAGGAGACGTACAGCTTTCTGACGCGGCCGTTCGATCCGTGGATGGTTCCGGCGGAAGGCGGGTTCCTGGCGGAGTTCCTGGCGGGGACCCATGATCCGTCGCTGGCTGACACGATGCTGATCGGGCGGATCGACGGGACGGTCGTGGGCACGGCGTGGCATGGGACGAGCCGGGACCTGCCGGAGATGGGCGGCTATGGGTTCGTGTTTACCGAACCCGAGCAGCGCGGCAAGGGCATCGCGCAGCGTCTGACGGAGCTGTCAATCCAGGGGTTCTGGGAAGTCGGGGGCCAGGTCAGCTACCTGGGCACGGTGAATCCGGTGGCGCAGCACATCTACGAGAAGCACGGCTACCGGCACTACAACGGGCTGACGTATCGCGCGCTGCGGCCGGGGACGGACGGGGCCGCGTTCGACGACGAGTTCTTTGGCCGGGCCGGCGACGGAATGGTTCGTGACATGCGGCTGGGCGACATCGGGGCGTATACCGGCCTGGTGATGCTGCTGGAGCCGTCAGAGTGGCTCGTGCGCGACTACACGGAGGCCATGTTCTACGCGCCCCCGGCCGTGCAGGCCAGCGGGTGCCTGCGGCCGTTTTTCAACTCGATGACGCGGCATACCGCGAGCGAGGCGAACGCGTGGAAAGTACTGATTAACGACCGCGGGCGAATGGTGGCCTCGGCCAACCTGTGGGCGCCGACGCACGCGCCGGTACGTGCCAACGCGACGATGGAGTTCCAGGCGGCGCCGGCCTACGTGGATCGCGCGAGCGCGGTGATCGAGGCGGCGCTGGAGCACGCGGCGGCACACGACGTGCGGGCGGTGCGGGCCTGCGGGGTATCGGAGGGTCGCCTTGGGGTGCTGTGCGAGACGGGGTTCGTTGAGGAAGTCGTGCAGCCGGCCGCCCTGGACCTGGGCGAGCGGCGCGCGGACGTGACGGTGATGCGGCGTGACCTCGACTGAGGAACCGGAGTTCAAACCGGTCGGTCCCGAGTCGCTGCTGCCGCCGCCGGGCCGCCTGTCCTCGGTGTTCCTGGACAAGGCCGAGATCGTGATCGCCAACGTGGACGGCCGCTACTACGCGCTGGACGGCCTCTGCGAGCACGCCGGCTACCCGCTGGCCTCCGGGCAACTGGTCGGCTGCGAGCTCACCTGCCCGCTGCATGGCTGGATCTACGACGTCACGGACGGCTGGGTGATCAACCCGCCGTTTGGGTACCGGACGCGCAGCTACAAGGTGCGGGTGACGGACGGGACCGTGGAGGTGGCGCTGGCGGAGTAGGGGAACGCCCATGCAGAGACGCGGAGGATGCGTCGATTTGGTTGTTCCTACTGGTCGCGGGCGCGATGTCTTTTTATGCCGACTCTAGTCTGACTTTACGAGGAGCGAACTCATGGCCACCGAAACGAACCTCGACTCGCCGCCGCGAATCCTACTGACAGACCTTTGGCCAATCGAAAATGTGAAGGACCATAAGGTTCACTTCGCCCGCTGGAACGGTAGTGACCAGCCGCTCGATGAATGGGTGAAGGACAGATCGATATGGACGGGGTGGCAAGAGTTCCGGCCGACGAGGAATGAGTTCAGTCGACGCTACATATTTTCACTCATGAACTTTTATCCTGACGGAGTTCAGACTTGGCTATTCGGCGGCATCTTCAGTGTGCTGCGACGCCACGCTGACCGCTACGAAGTCGAGCTCACGGATAAAGGCAGACAGTTCATTGGTCGACTAAAGCTGTGGTCGGCTTATACCAATCGAGCAACCAGAGTCAATTTCGAGAATCACTACGTACGAGAATCAACTCCTAAGCGCTATCCGTTGACCGTGGCTGAGATCCTTCGAGAACCATTCTCGGGTCGTGCCTTTCCGGGCTACGAGAAGATTGACCTTTCTTTCTCGGAGCTAGAAGTGCTGGCACGCAACGACCGTCCGGATTGGAAGACGGCCCTCGAGCATGTAAAGGGCGTCTACCTGATTACGGATAGCAGTTCCAAGACGCGCAGACACTACGTCGGGTCGGCATACGGAGATGACGGGCTCTGGGCGCGGTGGAAGAGCTACGTCGACACGGTGCATGGCGGGAACGTTGAGCTGAGGTCGCTGGTCTCGGAGAAAGGCGCCGCACACTGCCGAGCGAGCTTCCGCTTTGCGCTGCTCGAATACCTGCCGGCCTACGCGCTGGATGAGACGGTTCTGGCCCGGGAAGCTCACTGGAAACAGGTCCTTATGAGCCGCGAGTTCGGCCTCAACCAGAACTGACTGCCCGGACGAGGCTTGCGGTCTGAACTCGCCCAGACTTAGCGCCAAGGCACCGCGTTCAGGCCACGACGCACACTGCTCGGTAGGATTACTCCTCGGGCGGCGTGGAAGAACCCTGGCAGGCGACACCTCGGCAGGATACGCGTCCGCCCGGTCGACCCGAGTATCAGCGCTGCGGCACTAAGCCGCGCCGAACTGCGCGAGGAATTGGACCGCAGTCTCGCGCTCTTCGCGACCAAGCAAGACCTGGCCGATCAGGGTGCTGAGGTCATTACTGAGATCGCCGGTTTACGCGGCGAAATGAAGGCGGAGATCGCCAACCTGCGGGCCGATCTGATCAAGTGAATGATCGGGTTGAGGCTGGGTTCGGTGACCACGGCGGTTGCTATCGCGGTTGCCGTGGACCGATTCGCCGGTTAGCGCGCCAGAACCTCAGCTTTTCGGCGGCGATGGTTGGTCCGAACTCAGCTTTGCGTTAGCCGTACCTTCACGGGAACCCCGTTTAGCGTTGGGGCTGCCTCGGCGGCGCTCTCGGGTGGCGTGCCTTCGTTGACGGCCAGAGCCAGGACCTCGGCGGCGATTTCGGTCTCGTGCGCGGCCAGGGTTTCGTGCAAGGCGGCCGGGCCGTCGAGCCAGAGGTGGATGCGGTCCGAGACTTCCAATCCGGCGTCGCGGCGGAGGCCCTGGATCGCGTGCACGAGTTCTCGGGACAAGCGTCCACGACGTAGTCGGTCGTTGATGGTTGTAGTCAAAGCCACAATCACGCCATCCTGCTTGGCTACAGCAAGGCCCTCTTTCGGAATCCTCTGGAAGACGACATCTTTGCTTCCCAGTTCAACTTGCTTTCCTTCAACATGCAATCTAATGGCATAACCTTCCTCTGTCGTGAATCTCTCCAGATAGTCTCCATGATGCTCTGCGCGCTCTTCGAGTTCAGTTGCAACAGCCTTGGTCAAGTTTCGAAGTCTTGGACCCACACTCTTGAAGTCGATCTTTGCAGTGACTTCGAAGAAATCTCCAAGAATCGCGCTTGGCTGATACTCCACGCTCTCGACGTTTAGCTCTTCCAAGATGTGCTCTTCAAGCCGTTGCCGAATTCGCTTGCACTGCCAATTCGGAACGCCACACACAATTACTCGTTCCAGAGGCTGCCGAATCGGTAAGTTGAATTCGCTTCGCGCCTGACGTCCTGCGGTGACGATGGTGCGCACTACGTCCATATTCCACTCTAGGTCTTCCCGGATCGAAGATGGTTTCGGCCTGATCAAGTCCAAGACTTCGTCAAAGTCGATTACTAATTCCTTTCCAAGAATCGAATAATCGGCTTTGGGCCAGTCGGTGAGGTGGACGCTGCTTGGGGCGTCCGGGTCGGCGCGGCGGACGAGGTTCTGGTAGATGTCGTCGGTCCAGAAGGGCATGACGGGGGCCAGGAGGCGCACCAGCGAGGTCAGCAGTTCGTAGAGGGTCTGGTAAGCGGCCTGCTTGTCGTCGTCGGAGTCGGACTTCCAGTACCGGCGGCGCCCGCGGCGCACGTACCAGTTGGACAGTTCCTCGACGAACTCCTGGGCGGCCTGCACGCCGCGGTGGACGAGGTAGTCGTCCAGCGAGGCGGTCATGGTGTCGATGAGGCCTTGCAAGCGTGAGAGCGCCCAGCGGTCCAGGTCGGGGCGCTCGGCGACCGGGATTCGCGGGGCGGTGGGGTCGAAGCCGTCCAGGCGCGCGTAGGTCACGAAGAACGAGTAGACGTTCCAGAGCGTCAGCATGCGGCGCTTGACTTCGGTGGCCGGGCCGTAGCCGAAGTTGATGTTGTAGAGCGGGTTGTGCCCGGCGTACAGCCAGCGCATCACGTCCGCGCCCATGCGCTCCGCGGCCTCGCCGAAGTCGATGGCGTTGCCCCAGCTCTTGTGCATCGCGCGGCCGGTTTCGTCGTTGAGCTTTTCGTAGACGAAGACGGACTGGTAGGGCGACTGGTTCTGGATGGTGACGCTCATGAAGAGCATGGAGTAGAACCAGAGCCGGATCTGCTCGCGCATCTCGGTGATGAAGTCGGCGGGGTACCAGTTCTCGAACTCCGCGCTGTTGTGCAGGTAGCCCAGGGTTGAGAAGGGCACGATGCCGGCGTCCAGCCAGGCGTCGCCGACGGCGTCGATGCGATTGGTGGGCGCCTCGCAGGACTCGCAGCGAATGGTCACGCGGTCGATCCAGGGGCGGTGCAGTTCGCGCAGCTGGTCCATGCCTGCGATGGCCCGCTCCTCGAGGTGGGCCTTCGACCCGATGACCGTCAGGTGTCCGCAGGATCGGCAGGGATAGAAGGGCAGGGGCAGGCCCCAGTAGCGGCGGCGGGAGATGTTCCAGTCGCCCATGTTGCGCAGCCAGTCGGCCATGCGGGCGCCGGCGTACTCGGGGATCCACTTGACGGTGGCCGCGGCGTCCAGCATGGGCTGGCGGACCTCGTCGGCGCGGATGAACCACTCGTCGTCCACCCGGAACACGAGCTCTTCCTGGCAGCGCCAGCAGTGGGGATAGCGGTGGGTGTAGGTGTGGTGGCGATGCAGCAGGCCGCGTTTGCGCAGGTCGGCGACCACGTCGTCGGCGACCTCGCGGGCGTCGCGGCCGGTCAGCCAGTCGTAGCCGTCCGTGTAATTGCCGTTCTCGTCGATGGGCACCAGGACCTCGAGGCCAAGGTCCCGGCCGAGGAGGAAGTCCTCCTCGCCAGCGCCGGGCGCGATGTGCACGATCCCGGTGCCCTCGTCGGCGCCGACATCCGTCCAGGGGATCACCCGATGGGTGACGCCGCTTACAGCCGGCAGGTCGTCAAAGGGGCCGTCGTAGGTCAGGTCCAGCAAGTCCGAGCCCTGGTGCGTGGCAACGACTTCGGCGACTTCTCCAAAGACGGCCGACATCGCGGCTTCGGCCAGGAGGTACCGGCCGTCGTCCGCCGCGACCTCGACGTAGGTCAGGTCGGGATGGACCGCCGCCGCCACGTTGGCCGCCAGGGTCCAGGGCGTGGTGGTCCAGATGAGGAGCCAGGTGCCGGGGCGACCGTGGATGGACAGGCGCACGTAGACGGCGTCGTGTTCGACTTCTTCGTAGGTGTCGATGAGCTCGTGCTGCGAGAGGGCGGTGCCGCAGCGGGCGCACCAGGGCATGGCGCGCTGGGCTGCGGCAATCCAGCCGCGCTCGTTGCAACGGCGCAGGAAGTGCCAGATGTGCTCGATGTTGTTGTCGGAATGCGTGAAGTACGAGTCGTCCCAGTCCATCCACTGGCCCAGCCGGACGGACTGGCTGGTCTGGACGCCCGAGAACTTCTCCACGCGCTCGCGGCAGGCATCGGCGAAGGCTTCCAGGCCGAATTCCTCGATGTCGCGCTTGGAGTTGAAGCCCAGGTCCTTCTCGACCTCAACCTCCAGCCAGAGCCCCTGGCAGTCGAAGCCGTTCTGGTAGCGCTGGTGGTAGCCGCGCATGGCGCGGTAGCGCTGGTAGACGTCCTTGTAGGTGCGGCCCCAGGCGTGATGGACGCCCATGGGGTTGTTGGCGGTGATGGGCCCATCGAAGAACGACCAACGGGGGCCGTCGGCGTTCTTGGCGCGCAGCCGCTCGAAAGTGTCCTCGTCGGCCCACAGGCCGAGCATCCGCCGTTCCATGGACGGGAAGTCGAGTTCGTCCGGCAGCGGCTCGAACGCGGACTTCGGCATGATGGGGCTCGAGCTGTCGTCACTCATGGGGTCAGTCCGTCAGGGCGATTTCGAGGCGGCGGTTGATGCGCCCCTTGTTGGCGGCGTTGATGATGGCGACGCGGCCGACCTCGCCGGTGTTGGCGACGTGGGTGCCGCCGTCGGCCTGGCGATCCAGGCCCTCGATTTCAACGATGCGGATGTTGGCGATGTGGGCCGGAACCAGGTTGACGTGGGTGCGGATGAGGTCGGGCAGTTCCAGGGCTTCGGCGCGGGGCAGTTCGTAGGCGCGCACGGGCCGGGCGGCTGCCAGTTCGGCGTTCAGGCGCTCTTCGATCTGGTCGCGCACGTCGTTGATGCGAATGCCTTCCAGCGAGAAGTCCATGCGGGCCTTGGCGCCGTCGTCGTAGATGTGGCTGCCGGTGACGTCGGCCTGCCAGCCGGTCCACACGACGCCGGAGAGGGCGTGCAGGGCGGTGTGCAGGCGCATGAAGGCGTAGCGCAGGTCCCAGTCCAGGTGGCCGGTCACTTCCGTTCCGGCCGGGGGCGGTTCGCCTTCCAGCCGATGCACGATGTCGCCGCCCCGGCGCCGGACGGCCGACACCGGCCAGACCTGCCCATGGGCGCGCAATTCGCCGAGGTCGCTGGGCTGCCCGCCGCCTAACGGATAGAAGGCGCTGCGGTCCAGCGCGACCCCATCCGGACTGACGGCCGTGATGGTGGCCTCGAAATCTCGCAGGTAGCTGTCGGCGTAGAAGAGTGCGTCGGTTGCCATATCGCTCCATCAACGAAAAAACCCGTCCCCAACGGGACGGGTCAAACAACCCGCGGTACCACCCGCGTTGGGGGGGGCCCGGGGGCGCGCCGCGCCCCCCGCCCCCCCCGCCCGGGGGGGGGGGCGGGGCGGGGCACCCCCCGGGCCCCCCGGCCGGGGGGGCAACGCCCCGGGGGGGGG
>JAPPFO010000023.1:25493-32009 GCA_028875175.1 Chloroflexota bacterium
CGGCGTACCCCCCGGGGTGGCGCGCCCCCGGCGCCCGCGCCGCTCACCCGGCACGCGCCGCGAGGCGGATGCCGCTGCGCCGATCACGGAGCGCAACGCCGTCCGGTTCTACCAGCCCGCGGGGACCTTCGACCGGCGGCTCGGGAAGGATGTTCCAGCGGGACCCTGACCGCCCGGCTTCCACCGTCCCGGGCTCGCTGCGGCGGGCCACCCGCCGAACGCGTTTCCGTCAACGCCTTTGCTGCAAGGAGCGAGTGTCGCCGCCGACCTTCCGGTGGTCAAGACCGAAGTTGTCCGCAGCGGTCAGTGGCCGTCGCCGGCTCGCCTCTATGCGGTCCAGATAGCGCCCTACATCACCAGCACGCCGCCAAAGGGAATCGCCGGATACAACTGAAAGAACGTCTGCACGCCGTTCGTGACGGTACCGCTGATGGTGACGGTGCCAGTGTTGAAGATGGTGAAGCGGCCATTGCCACCGTTTCGTGATCCGCCAGACAGGACGATTGTGCTGGTCAGCACAAAATTCCCCTGCACGATGGCGTAGTACCCACCGCCAGACCCACCGCCGCCGCGGTATTGCGCCCCGCCTGACGAGCTACCGGTGAGGGTGAAATTCATGGACTCGGTGAAGTGCGTATTGCGGACCCTCGCGACGCCCGATCCCGCTGCGGCCCCACTGCTTGTTGACTGCCCGCCTGTTGACCGGGCGTTTCCCCCACCGCCGCCCATGTGCAGCGTGGCTCGCGTGTATGAGTTGGTGACGAGTGCCTCGAGAGCATTCGACGCCGGCACGGGATGGCTGCCTGTTCCATGAGAGCCAGGCTGGCCGTGAATGTTCCCGTAACCTGGGTTGCTATGGCCGCGACCCGGCCCCGCATGTCGCCCAAACCCTGCAATGTTTGTGTTTTCCTTTGTGTCATCAATGATCAGCCCCTGCTGCGATCGGTCAGCGGCGCTGCTGCGCTGATGCACGCCATAAGCGCTGGTCTGCGCGCCGCCCCGTAGCCCAACCAGGTTTCGATGCCAGAACTGGTCCTGGGTACTACCAGGGACTTCAATGCGCGAACCCGGATAGGCGGATCGGAATGCTCGCTCGGAGCGTCCAGCCGCCGCGTGATCCAGCAGCCAGTCAACGCACCGCTCGATGTGGCGAGCCTCGATGCCGTCGCGCGGGCGCCAATGCGACCACACGCTGCTGTCGGGACCTGACTCCACGTGCTGTGGCGAACCGCCAGCGCGGTCAATAATCCAGAAACCTGCGGCCTGCAACATCTGACTTCTCCTTGCACGAATACGGACGTCCTGTCGCCCGTAGCCGCCTATTGCCACCGGTGACGCCATACTATATACATTATGAGTACACTGCAGTCAAGGGCAACGGGACTTGCCAAGTTCGCTCGCCTGGGACGAGTCCGGGCGGGCCGGCGTGACTCCTCTGTGCCGCTTATACCGCCGGCAGAACTCGGGACCCTGGCCGCCCGGCAAACTCCCGGGCTCTGGCGTTTACCAGCTGGTCATTGACGGCGGTCCGTCGGCTACTCGCCCTTTGCGCCGGCGATGTCGCGGCGTTGGAAGAGCCAGAAGGCGAGACCGCTGAGAATGACGATGTAGGCCAGCGAGACGAGGAAGCCTTGCAGGGCTTCGGGCTGCATGCCGATGACCGCGGCGTCGCCGAAGCCATCGTCGCCGCCTCCGGCAAAGAGCTCGCCGCCCGTCGTGCCCAGCCAGCCGCCGACGGCCTGGCCGAGGATGTAGCCGGAGAAGCGCTCGAACCAGTCGAAGTTGGCCAGGATGCTGATCACGATGCCCTCGGCCACGGCGTAGCCGAGCGCCAGCCCGATGGCCGTGCCGGATGAGGTGGTCAGGACGGCAAAGAATAAGCCCAGCGCCACGTAGGGCAGCAACCCAAAGATGGCTTTACCGAACGTGCGCGCCACCTCCACCCATTCCGCCGACTCGGCCAGCCAGTTGCCGCCTTCCAGGGTCAACGAGGCGATGAAGCTGCTCAGCGCCATGCTGAGCGCCCCGACGATCAGCGCGCCCACGCCCAACAGCGCGACGAGCAGCAGCTTGGAGGCCAGCAATTGCCAGCGGCCAGCGCCGCGCGTGAGGACCGTGCGCACCGTGCCCCAGCCGTATTCGGTGCCCGTGAGCGAGGCGGCCAGGATCATGATGAGGATGATGGTGAATCCGTGCGAGATGGCGAGCCCGATCACCGCGTTGTTTGGAAAGGCCAGGAGTTCCAGGAAGGCTCCACTGACGCTGGCGGCGCCGCCGTCGCCCAGCGTCACCTCATCGCCGACGCGGAACAGGGCATAGGCGCTCCAGAAGGTGATCTGCAGCAGCAGCACGCTGACGAACAGCAGGATCCAGGGCAGGCGCCGGCGGCGCAGCTTGAACCACTCCCAGCGAGTGAGCGATAGGGTTTCAGCGATCATTCGAGCCACTCCCATTTCTCACCAGAGGAGTCCGGAAGGTCGGGCGCACGGATGTGCGGGGTGTGTTGTCTTGCATGGTCCGCTATTCGCCCCTGGCGCCGGCGATGTCGCGGCGCTGGAACAGCCACAAGGCTACGGTCGTCAGGACGATCACGTAGCCCGCCAGGACGAGGAAGGACTGGGACGCGTCCGGCAGCGCGGCCGAGCCGAACGACAGGCCGCCGGCCGAGCTCTCCATCCAGCCGCTGACGGCCTGACCCAGGATGAAGACGTCGATTCGTTCGAACCAATCGAATGGCGTCAGCACGCCGATCAGAATCGACTCCGCGAACCAGTAGCCCAGGGATATCCCAATGGCCGCTCCCGTCGAAGACGTCACCACCGCGGCAAAGACGGCCAGCGCCACGTAGGGCAGCATGCCGTAGACGGCCTTGCCGAACCCGATACCCAGGCCGGACCAGTCGGCCGAGGCGGCAAACCAGTTGGCGTCCAACGTTGACAGGGCGATGGCGCTACTGACCGCCAGCGCGGCGGTCGCGACGACCAGCGCGCCGACGCTCAACCCGGCCAGCAGCAGCAGCTTGGAGGCCAGCAGCGGCCAACGCCCCGTGCCCTTGGTCAGCACGGTGCGCAGGGCGCCCCAGCCGTATTCGCTGCCGATCAGCGACGCGGCCAGGATCATGATCAAGATGCCGCCGAACCCGCGCCCGGCGATGAGGCCGTTAGCCAGGCTGGTCGGAAAGGCAAACATCTCAACGAATTGGTCGCTGGTCGAAACCGTGACGGTTCCCGACTCGCCGCCGTCGCCCATCGCCACGGTGCCGCGGCGAAAGAGGGCGTAGCTCACCCAGAAGTTGACCTGAACCAGAAGCGCGGTGATCGCCAGCAGAATCCAGGGCATGCGGCGGTGGCGGAGCTTGAACCACTCCCAGCGGGTGAGGGCCAGCACATCAGTGATCATTCGGACCGCTCCCCGTTCTCGCCGGTGACGTCCAGGAAGTACTGCTCCAGGGAGACCTGGAGCGGGGCGATTTCGGTGACGTAGACCTCGGACTTGCTGAGCAGGGCGGTCAGTTCGGACGAGCGCTCGTGCGCGATGGTCACCACCAGCGCGTCGTCCTCGGCGCGGGCGGCCTCGATCTCGTCCGAGGCCGTCAGGATGCTCAGGGCCCTGGCGTCGTCGGTGGTCCGCAGCCGCACCTGCTCCTGCGGACGCAGCAGGTCCGCCACGTCGCCCTGCACCACCAGCCGGCCCCTGGCAATGATGGCCACGCTGTCGCACACCTGCTCGACCTCGTTGAGCAGATGGCTGGAGAGCAGGATCGTGCGGCCTTCACGCCCCAGGTCGCGGATCAGGTCGCGAACTTCGGCCATGCCGTCCGGGTCCATGCCGTTGGTGGGTTCGTCCAGCAGCAGCAGCTCGGGATCGCCCAGCAGGGCGTAGGCCAGGCCCAGGCGCTGCTTCATGCCGAGGGAGTAGGTCTTGAAGGCGTCGTTGGCGCGCCCGGCCAGGCCCACGAGGTCCAGCAGCCGGTCCAGTTCGCGGGGATCGTTGCGACCCATGACGCCCTGGAAGTACGCGAGATTCCGGCGGCCGGACAGATACGGATAAAAGGCCGGCGTTTCGACAATGGCGCCGATGCGGCGCAGGGCGTCGCGGCCGGTTCCGTCCGTCCCCAGCAGGCTGAAGCTGCCGGACGTTGGCCGAACCAGCCCCAGCAACATGCCCATCACGGTGGTTTTGCCAGCACCGTTGGGGCCGAGCAGGCCGAACACATGGCCGCGCGGGACCTCCAACGAAAGCCGGTCCACAGCCAGCACACGGCCATAGCGCTTGGTCAGCGCGTTGGTCTCGATCACAACGTCGGTCATGGCGTGGGTCGCCTGAGCAAGCTGGACATCGGGCGCTCCTGATGGGTCGTTTACGCGGCTCACTGTAGACCGCGGCGCACCGCGCGCCATCGCCCGAACGGCGTAATTCTCGCCTGCCGAGTCGGCCTTAAGGACTACGCGCTACTGGTCGGCCAACGCCGAACCTACGTGTAGGCGGCGTTATCGATGATGGCAAAAAGCTCGCCGGAATCCGGCCAGTCGCGCTGGTGGGATCCGACGCTGATGAAGCGGATACGGCCCATGGGATCGACCAGAAACACGCTGGGGCGGGCGATGTTCCAGGACTCGAAGTTAACGCGGACGTAGACGCCGTAGCGGCGGATGGCGGCGCGGTCGGGATCAGCCAGCAGCGGGAACGGAAGATTCAGGCCTTTGGCGAAGCGCCGCACACCTTCCGGCCCCTGGCCGTAGACGCCCACAATATCGACCTTGCGCCGTTCCCATTCCTCCAGCTCGCCCGCGAGCTGCGCCAGATATCTCCGGCAGTTCGGTCACCAGGTATGGCGAAGGAATATCAGCAGCTGCCATTGGCGGCGGGACGGAATGTCGCGGAGCTGTTCGGGATCCGAAGCCAGCGGCAGGGAGAAGCGGGGCGCGGGGTCTCCGAGCCCGAGCGTTTCCGAGCCCTCGGGACGCGGCAAGGCAGGACTTTCGTGGGATTGCGGGCGAGTGATGCCAACCTGAGTATCGCAACGCCGCGGGTCCGCGGCAGCCTGAACTCAGGCGACGATATCGCGACGCCGAAAGATTGCGAGCGCGATGGCCGAGCTAACCAGCGCGGTAACGCCCAACACCAGGGTGTCTCGCCAGATGAAGTCACCGGGCCCCAGCTGGTCCACCGGGTTCCAGTAGCCGAAGATGCTGATCTTCTCAAGCCACTCCAGGTTGGACGCGATGTCGGCCACGATCAGCAGCACGAACATGATCACAATGATGCCGGCGGCCAGGCCGTAGGTTCGGCCGGGCTGCAGGATCAGCGTTGCCAGCAGCAGTCCGCCGCCGGCCACGGCCAGCGTAAAGACCAGCATCTGCAGGTGGACCACCAGCAATTCGAGCGCGCCCAGGTCGACCTCCCTGGCCCAGATGGCCGCGCCGATCAGGATTGCGACATATGACGCGGCAACGACCACGGTGGTGAGGACCAGCAGGGCGGCAATGCGCGACAGCAGGAAGCGCGTGCGGCTCATCGGCGCCGCCAGCAGCACGTCCAGCGTGCCGGTTCCAAAGTCGCGTGTGATCAGCCCGGCCCCGAACCAGACGCCGAAATAGGCCAGCACCAGCATGAGCGTGCTGGTGTACTGCGAACTGAAATAGCTGTAGAACGTGTTCTGCTGGGCCGACGCCCCCGCAACCTGGGTCCCGCCAAAGACCTCGCTCCCGCCCATGGCCTGGGTCAGGTCGTCCCAATTCTCGGCGAACAACGGCCACAGGCCCATGATGAGCAAACCGAGGGCCAGGATCCCGAAGTCAAACCAGAAGATCGCCAACCGGCGCGTGCGCAGGGTCAGGCGGATGACGCTGAGGCTCATGCGCCACCCTCGCTCTCGTAGTGCTGCAGGAACGATTCCTCGAAGCTGGGCTCGTCGGTCTCCAGGTCGACCACCGTGTACCGCGCCAGGGCCTTGATGACCGGATCGATCGATCCGCTGACTTCGAAGCGCGCCGTGCCGTCTTCGATGCTGATGTCGCTAACGCCGGGAATGCTCAGATCGGCGGGCGCCGCGCCGTCGAAGGCGACCGTGACGCGCCGCGTGCGAGCGACGCTGAGATCGGCGACGGTATCCACCTGAACCAGCCGCCCCAGGCGCAGGATGCCGACGCGGTCACAGAGCGCTTCGGCCTCGGACAGCACGTGGGTGGAGAGCAGGACGGTGCGGCCCTCGTCGCGCAGCTCGCTGATGATCTTGCCGAACTCCTGCTGCACCAGCGGGTCCAGGCCGCGGGTCGGCTCGTCGACGACGTAGACCGGAACGTCTTCCTGCAGCGCCCGCACCACCACGACCTTCTGGCGGTTGCCCATCGAGAGGTCGCCGATCTTGCGGGACGTGTCCAGCTCCAACCGTTCGGTCAACTCGTCGCGCCGTTTGCGAGGCGCGTTGGTCAGATTGCCGAAGGCCTCCAGGTATTGACCCACTTTCATGAACGTGTAGAGGCTGCTGTCGCTGGGCAGGAAGCTCATCGAATT
>JAPPFO010000166.1 GCA_028875175.1 Chloroflexota bacterium
CGTTTGAGCAATACCTGGTAGGCGCACTTGACGAACTTGACCACGCGGAGGCTGCCCAGATCGCCGCCGCCCTCACGCGCCTCAACGAGGCCATAGCCGCCAAGCGGGACGCCGGTTACTTCCGAACGCAACGCGAGCCCGTGCATGCGTAGCACCACGATTCTGGCCCGCTTGATTCGCTATGCCCTGCCTCACTGGCGGCTGAGCCTGGCAACCCTGGCGGTCACCCTCGTTGGCACGGTGGCCGATCTGGCTATTCCGCAGTTTCTGGGGCAGGCCATTGACGATGGCCTGGCGGATGGCGCGCAGAACGTGCTTTATGTCGCCGCCGGCTTGGTGGTGGCGTTCACGGCCTTCAAGGGTCTTTCGCAGTTCGGCCGGCAGTTTATGGCCGAGGTGCTGAGCCAACGGGTGGTATTTGCCATCCGCAATCAACTCTATATGCACATTCAAAGCCTCTCGTTTCGCTTCCACGACCAGACTCGCACGGGCGAGTTGATGTCGCGGACGACCAGCGACGTCGAACGCGTGCGTCGCTTCGCGTCGATGGGCATCTTTCAGATCGTGCAAATCCTCCTGGTCACCGGTGGCGTCGCGGTGGTGCTGTTCATCACCGACTGGCAGCTTGCGTTGCTGTCCCTGGTCATCGTTCCCGTATTGGTCAGCATCGCGCTGTCGTTCGCCAAGCGCATCCGACCACTGTTTCAGATGGTCCAGGAAGCCTGGGCGGATGTGAATGTGGTGGTGCAGGAAAATCTGGCTGGAGCGCGCGTGGTGCGCGCCTTCGCCCAGGAAGACGCCGAAGCCCGGCGCTTTGCGCCCGTCAACGCCCTGCTCAATGACCGCACGGTCACGGTGATGCGCATGTTCGCCATGCGCGCACCGCTGTTCAACGCCATCCTGGGCGCCGGGCAAGTCGCGGTGCTGTGGTTTGGCGGCTGGAAGGTGATTGAAGACCAAATCACGCTCGGCCAGCTGGTGGAATTCAACACCTACCTGCTGTTGCTGATGATGCCGGTGCGCATGCTGGGCATGACGATCAACAGCTTTGCCCGCGCCGTGGCCTCCGGGGAGCGCATTTTCGACATCCTCGACGAGCGGTCCGACGTGTTGGAATCACCCCATGCCGAGGCGCTTACGAAGGCCGAGGGCCGCGTGACATTTGAGCGCGTTGGCTTTCAGCACGAACACCATTCCGTGCTGAGCGACATTGGTTTCGAGATTGCGCCCGGCCAGGCCCTCGGCATCGTCGGCGGCACGGGCTCGGGCAAGAGCTCCATCATCAATCTGTTGCCGCGCTTCTACGACGCCAACGACGGCCGGGTGTTGGTGGACGGCACCGACGTGCGCGACTTGACCATTGATTCACTGCGCGCACAGATCGGCATCGTTCATCAGGAGCCATTCGTATTTGCCGACACCATCCGCGCCAACATTGCCTACGGCCGGCCCGATGCGACCCGCGAGCAAGTCGTGACGGCAGCCCGGCTGGCGCAGATACACGGGTTCATCGAGACGCTGCCCAACGGTTACGAGACCGTCGTCGGCGAACGCGGCGTGACCCTGTCCGGAGGTCAGAAGCAGCGGGTGGCGATCGCCCGCGCGCTGGTGTTGGATCCGCGCATCCTGATCCTGGACGAGTCCACCTCAAGCGTGGATACCTGGACCGAGCGTGCGATCCAGGATGCGTTACGCACGGCGCAGCAGGGGCGGACTACGCTGATCATCAGCCAACGAATCCGCAGCGTTCGTCACGTTTCCGAGATCATAGTTCTTGACCACGGGGCCATCGTGCAGCGCGGTCGCCACGAAGACCTGATCGAGTCCGACGGCCTTTACCGTGAAATGTGGGAGGCCCAGGAAGCCGAAGCCGAGCGACTGCGTCGCGAAGCCGCCAGCGCCGGCGCCAGCCCGAGCCCGGTCGGGAGCCCGTCGTCATGATGGGTGGCGGCCGGATGTCCATGGGCCGCTTTGAAGGTGACGCCGCAGCGTACAACCCCCGTATTGCCCGACGTCTGCTGGCCTACCTGGCGCCTCACAAGCGCATGATCGCCATGGCCGTGGTGCTTGTGTCGATTGGATCCGGCGCCAATGTCGCCGGCCCGCTGCTTCTCAAGCTCGGGATCGATGAGGGGATCGCGAAGGGTGACTTTGACGCGCTGAGCACCATCGGCGCCGTCTACCTGGTCACGTTGTTCCTGATGTGGGCGGGGACCTACCTGCAGGTCCGCATTTCAGCCACGATTGGGCAGGCGAGCTTGCTGCGGCTGCGCAACGACCTGTTCGCCAAGCTCAACCGGCTGTCGCTGTCGTACTTCACCCGACACCCGCTGGGCGCCGTCATGTCGCGGGTGACCAACGACGTGGACGTGATCAGCGAGTTCGTGACGATGGGCGTGGTCTCCCTGGTCACCGACGTCTTCATCCTGCTGATCATCGTGATCATGATGTTTGTCCTGGACGCCAAGCTGGCGCTGGTGACGCTGATCATGCTGCCGGTGATGTGGGGCGCGAGCCGGGTCTTTAGCGCCAAGGCGCGCAACGCGTTTCGCGATGTTCGGAGCACGGTGGGCGATGTGTACGCCAACCTGCAGGAGAGCATCGATGGCGTTCGCGTCACCCAGTCGTTCGGGCGCGAGCGCACCAATGCCACGCGATTTCAGGCCACCAACCAGGCCAACGTAGCCGCCAGCGTGCGGGCAGGAGCCATTGTGTCCGGGTTCATCCCGGTCATTGACACGATCTCCGCGATCGCCACAGCCCTGGTCATTGTGGTTGGCGGGTCGCTGGTCGTCGGCGGCGAAACGAGCACCGGAACGCTGGTGGCTTTCATTGCGCTGGTGGCGCGCTTTTTCCAGCCCATCCAGCAGTTGACGCGGTTCTACAACCAGTTGCAGTCCACGATGGCTGCCGGCGAGAAGATATTTGAGCTGCTGGACGAGCCAGAGGAGATCAGCGATTCACCATCGGCGACCGAGCTCCCACCCATCACCGGCCGCGTGGACTTCGACGACGTGACCTTTGCCTATGACGGCGCCGACGTACTGCGCGACGTGTCCTTTACCGCCGAGCCGGGCCAGCGCGTCGCTCTGGTTGGGCCGACCGGCGCCGGGAAGACCACAACCATCAACCTGTTGGCCCGCTTCTATGACGCCGACGCCGGCGAGGTCCGCATCGACGGCCATCCCATTCGGTCGGTTACGCAGCGTTCCTTGCGCAGCCAGCTCGGCATCGTTCCCCAGGACAGCTTCCTGTTCTCCGGCAGCATCTACCAGAACATCGTGTTTGGACGGCCGGAGGCGTCCGAGCAAGACGTCGTTGACGCGGCCACGGCTGTCGGCGCCCACGAGTTCATTCAAGAGCTGCCAAACGGCTATGCAACCGATGTGCGGGAGCGCGGCGCGCGCCTCTCGGTGGGCCAGCGTCAGCTCATCTGCTTCGCCCGTGCCCTGCTGGCCGACCCGCGCATCCTGATCCTGGACGAAGCGACCTCCAGCGTGGACGCGCGCACCGAACGCACGATCCAGGACGGCCTGGAGCGCTTGATGCGTGGACGTACATCGTTTGTCATCGCCCACCGTCTGGCCACGGTGCGCGGCGCAGATCTGATCCTGGTATTCCAGGACGGTGAGATCGTGGAGCGCGGGGCGCACGAAGAATTGCTGGCCCGCCGCGAGTTGTATTACAAGCTCTACACCACCGGTTTCCCTGGCAAAGACCAGGTCGAGGTCGACCAGGCCATGCCGCAAGGCCCGCCGCGTCGCATGTGGGGTGGATAGCACTCCCGACCTGCCTGCGGCCGAGTCCGCCGCCGTCTCGCGCCTAGAAAAACATGTAGCGCAGCCAGCTATAGACGTACCGCGCCCCATGCCGTCGCAGGGAAATGTGCGATCGCTCGCGCCGGCTGGCGTACTCATGCGTCGGGACCTCGGCGATGCGGTATCCCTTGCGCAGGAACTTGATAATCATCTCCTGCTCGGTGGTCGTGATGTCTTCGTGCAGGGTGATTGACTTGGCGGCCGCAAGGTCAAACGCCCGAAAGCCGCTCTGGGAGTCGGTCAAGCGTACTCCGAACCGGTAGTTGATGCCCAGCGTGATGATGTCCTGCCCCATCATCCGCAGGAATTTGTCGAAGTCCCCGTGCAGTTCGTCGCTGCCGCCGCGCATCCGCGAACCGGTGGCGTATTCGGCTTCGCCGTTTGCCACCGGCGCCACGAGAGCCGGTATGTCCTCGGGGTCGAACGACATGTCGGCATCGATGGTCACCAGGATGTCGCCCTCCGCCCGAGTAATCGCTTCCCGCACCGCGCAGCCCTTGCCGCGCCCGTCGTCCAGGAAGACCGGGACGTCCAGCGCCTCTGCCAGGTTTCGGGTGGCATCCGCGGAGTGTCCGTCCACCACGAATAGGTGGTCGGCATGCGGCCGGCAACCGGTGATGATTTCCTCGATTGTCTCGGCTTCGTCCTTGGCCGGGATACAGACCGATACATCTCGGCCGTTCATCGGCATGACTTGCTACCTCCCGGCTATTCCGCACGAAGCGCTGATCATAGACGGCGCCGCGCCGGTCGCCTGCATCCGGAACGGTGTCGAAAGCCTGGTCGAATGACTCAGAGGGTCGACACCGCCCGCGAACCCGGCTCGCTGCGGATAATGCACGTATTGAGTCAGAACCGCTGTGCCATGAGGAGTTGGAAATGACCGCGAACGCAGGCGACGGCAATCCGTTTCTGGTCCCGGGCCGCTGGTATCGCGGCAATCTGCACATGCACTCCACCAACTCCGACGGGGCAAAGTCGCCTGCCGACGCGGTGGCCTGGTACCGCGACGCCGGCTACGACTTCGTGGCGCTGTCCGATCACCACGTTGTCTCCGATACGACGGCATACGCCCAGCCGGGCTTCGTGACGATTCCGGGAGTCGAGATGCATGGTCCCGATCCCTACACTGGCGAGCGCTATCACATCCTGGCCACCGGTGTCAGCGGCTTCGAACGTTCCAGTGAGTCCTGGGGCCCGCAGGAGGCCATCGACCGGGTGAACGCGGGCGGCGGCATTGCCGTCATGGCCCACCCCTACTGGCTCGGCCAGTCCGCCAACGACATGCTGGAGATTGAAGGCTTCGTTGGGATGGAAGTCTTCAACTCGGTCACCGACGTGACCCGCGCCAAGGGCTTCTCGGGCGTGACGTGGGACGAATATCTGTTACAGGCCGGGTTGACCTGGGGCTTTGCCACCGACGACTCGCACTGGAAGCACGGGGCCCAGGGTCGCGGCTGGGTGATGGTTCGCACCGAGGACTTCACGCCCGCAGGACTGGTGGACGCCATGCGGCGCGGGCTCTTCTACTCGACGATGGGGCCGGAAATTGTTGACCTGCAAGTCGACGACGATCAGGTACGGGTTCGCACCTCGCCCGCGGCGCGCATCAGCTTTATCGCTGCGCGTTCCCGGGGCTCAAGCCACCTGGCCGGATCCGAACCACTCACGGCCGCCGTCCACGAACGTCGCGGCACGGAGGTTTACATCCGAGTTGAAGTGGAGGACGCAACCGGGCGAATCGCCTGGTCCAACCCAATCCTGATCTGACGGCGGCCGGGCCACGGGCTATTGGCAAGCGGACAGCCTGAGGCTACGGGGCTGCCGCGCGCACGATCGCCGCAAACGCCGCGGCGTCCAGGCTGGCACCGCCCACCAGCGCTCCATCGATTCCGTCTCGACTGAGCAGCTCGTCGCAGTTGTCCGGTGAGACGCTGCCGCCGTATTGAATCCGAACCTGATCGGCGGCCGTCGAACCCTGCACTTCCGCAACCGTGTCGCGAATCCAGCCGATAGCCTCCTGCGCCTGCTCGGGCGTGGCGTTACGTCCTGTGCCAATGGCCCACACGGGTTCGTAGGCAATCACGCTGGCCGACGTTTCGTCCGGGGACAAGGCCTCAAATACCAGCGTGACCTGCGAGCGCAGCACGTCAAGAGTCTGCCCGGCGTCTCGTTGATCCAGCGACTCGCCGACGGCCACGATCGGCGTCAGACCGCCGGCCAGAATGGCCAGCGTCTTGCGCTGCACGTCCAGGTCGGTCTCCCCGAACAGCTGCCTTCGCTCGGAGTGGCCGGCAATTGCGTAGGTGGCAAGACCGGCCAGCATGGGTACGGAGATCTCTCCGGTGTATGCCCCGCTTGCCTCCCAATACACGTGCTGAGCGCCCACGGCCACGGGCGTGCTCCGCACTGTGGCCGCGACGGCTGCAAGCCCGGTCGCGGGTGGACACAGCACCACATCTACCTGCGCGAACGGCAGGTCCTCGGCCGCGACTGCGCGTGCCAATTTGGCGCCGTCGTCGGGCCCCGTGTTCATCTTCCAGTTCGCGGCCACAATCGGCCGGCGGGCTTGTGGCGAAGTCATGCCAGGACACTCAGGGTTCGGGAGTACATCAGTCTAGTGGCGGTTACTCCGATTCCAGCGCAGTCACACGTCGGCCGTGGAACAGCATGGCCGCAATAATCAGCGAAACGAGATTGGCAAGGGCGCCAATCGCCAGCGGCAGCCCCGGGTCGATATCGATCAAGGTCCCGGCGATAACCGTGCCCGCCAGGATTCCGAAGCTCCACAGGGCGTGGACAAAGCCAACCACGCGCCCGCGTTCGAGCGGCGCCGTGCGGTCACGCACGACGCCGAGGACGAGCACGGACATCGTCCAGCCGGTCACCACGCCGGCGATCCCGGTCAGTATCAGTACCGGCGTCGACTGCCAGGCCAGCGAAGCGACGATGGCCAGCACGAACTGAAGGCCCAGTACCACGTAGACAGGAACGATCCGTCCGCCCCTGTCAGACCAGTGGCCGATCAGGAACTGGCTGACCGCGGCCAGGCTCATGCCGACGGTCCCGTACAGCAGCGCCGGCGGCAGCACGCTGGCTGTCGCGCGGAACATCAGAAGCGGCAGGGCAAGACTCCAGATGCCCCAGAATGCCGTGGAAGCGAAGCGCAACCAACCCATCAACCACACCTCGCGTCGCATCAGGACGTTCCACGTACCCCGGTCAGCGCCGCCCGCCGGGCGCTCGGGGCGCACATCACGCAGGTAGCGCAACGTGATGATCGCCGGAACTAGATTCAGTCCCAGCCCAACCAACGCGTAGGCGGCAAAGCCGAATCTCTCGACGACCGGCCCGGCCACGGCGGAACTGGCTGACATGCCAATCGTTCCGCCCAAGAAATAGGCGGCTGTGGCCACGCCGACCGACTGGCGGCTGGATGCCGTCAGCAGATAACTCTGTCCGGAGGTTGATCGCATCCCGTGCGCCAGCCCCAAGACGACCGCCAGCGCCACTAGCAGCCAGGGCACTCCGGTCAGGTATTGGAGTAGCCCCGCAGAGAACCCCAGGATTCCGATCACCAGCACCAGCCGATGGCCCAGCCGGTCGGCCAGCGCCCCGGCGATGACCGAAATCAGCCCGCCCATCACCGTCTCCAGCGACACCAGCAGGCTGGTAAACGCGGGCGACATGCCCAGGTCGCGCTCGACGTAGATCGGCAGCAGCGCACGCGCCGCGGCAACCGCGACGTTATTCAGGAAGAGGATCGAGACTATAGTGACCAGGGCGGGAGGAACCGCACCCAGCCGCGCGCGCAGCCGGGCGATCACCAGCCTCCGGTACTAGCGCTTCCGCTCCCGGCGGGGTCGGTCAGTCTTCGGACGCCGGCGCCGCCAGGCTCTCGGACTTGCCGCAGCGCCCGCACGCCCAATACCGGTTCTTCAGCAGACCAAACCACCGACGGTATTCGTAATAGTTCCAGGTGGTTTCCTGGCGGCACAGGGCGCATTCACGCCGTTCGCTGGACCTGACACGGACACTGATTTCGTCGTCGTCGTCGGGCATTGGGAAGTCCTCAGCTACAGCCGCCTGAGCATTGTATCGGGATGGAAATGTGTAGGCGCGCCCGATCGGATGCCCGGTGGCTCATGAACGGCCGGGGATGGACGGGAACTGCGCCGAGCGGCTGACGCTCTTGAAGCGATGCTCGCTACCCGGTCCGGTTTGCTCCATGTGTCGCGACCAGATTGCAGGCTTGCAGGTAGTGGTCAATGGACTCCCCACAGTCCGCCCAGTAGCCCTCCAGCACGTCATGCGACATCTCGCCGCGCTCCAGGTAGGCATTGTTTAGGTCCGTCACTTCCAGTTCGCCGCGGTCCGAGCGCTCCAACTGCTCGATCAGGCTGAATGCGTGGGCGTCGTAGAAGTAGATCCCCGTGACCGCCAGGTCTGAGGGCGGGTTCTCGGGCTTCTCCACGAATCGGACGACCCGGTCGCCCTTGAGTTCCGCGACGCCGTACGCGGTGGGGTTCTCTACCTGCTTCAACAGAACCTTGGCGCCCCGCGACTGTGCCGCAAATCGCCGCGCCGGCTCCACGATGTTTCCGCCGATCACGTTATCCCCAAGAATCACGACCATCCGGTCGTCCCCAACGAATGGTTGCGCCAGCGAGATGGCCTCGGCGATTCCGCCGGCGCCTTCCTGGTAGGTGTAATTCAAGTGAGTGACGCCTAGCGCCTCACCATTGCCCAGTAGTCGCAAGAAGTCGCCCGCGCTTGGACCACTGGTGACGATCAGGATCTCGGTCACTCCGGCGTTCACCAAGGCCTCGATGGGATAGAAGATCATCGGCTTGTCATACACGGGTAGCAGTTGCTTGTTGGTCACGCGCGTAATCGGGTCAAGTCGCGACCCGGTGCCGCCCGCCAGAATCACGCCCTTCACGTTTCCTCCTCGTCGTCGGCATCGCCCGGCTGCGGCGCCAGGAGTGCCTGCACGAACCGGTCCGGATTGAACGGCTCGAAGTCGGTCAGGCGCTCGCCGACGCCGACAAACTTAATCGGAAGGCCCGTGGCTCGCGTGACGGCAAACGCGGCCCCGCCCTTCGCCGAGCTGTCCAGCTTCGTCAGCACGATGCCAGTCACGTTGGCCGTATCCAGAAATCCCTGAGCCTGGTGCAGGCCATTCTGTCCCGTGAGCGCGTCCAATACGAGCAAGACCTCGTGCGGCGCCCCCGGCGCCTTGCGCGCGGCAACGCGACGCATCTTGGCCAACTCGTTCATGAGGTTCACGTTGTTGTGCTGCCGGCCGGCCGAGTCGGCAAGCACATAGTCCGCACCCCGCGCCTGAGCCGCGTCCAACGCGTCGTAGATCACTGCCCCCGGATCGCCGCCCGGCTGGTGTGCGATCACCGGCACGCCGGCTCGGTCGCCCCAGATTTGCAACTGCTCGATGGCGCCGGCACGAAAGGTGTCGCCGGCCGCCAGCAGGACCTCGTGCCCGTTGGAGCGCAGTAAGTGCGCGAGCTTGGCGATCGACGTCGTTTTGCCCGCCCCGTTGACCCCGACCACGAACACCACCTGCGGCGGCGGACCGCTGGCAAACTGCGCGTCGTGTCCGCCCAGCGCCTCGATCAGACGCCCCGCCAGCAACTCGCGCGCGGCCTCCGGGTCGGCTCTTCCATCCGTCTGCACGGTCTCGCGCAGTTCATCCAGCAACTCCATGACCAGAAAGGGACCTAGGTCGGCTGCGATCAGCACTTCTTCCAGGTCCTCCCAGTCCGCCTCGCTCAGCTTGGAGCGGCGTAGCCAGCGCCGCACGGTCGCGAACCGGCGCTGTGTGGGCTCCACGGCCGGCGCCGTCTCGAATTCCGGCGCTTCGGTGCGCGGCGTCCTTCGCAGCCGCTTCAACAGCACGCCAACCTCCGATTCAGTGATTCAGGCTGGAAGTCACCCATCGTGCCAAGCCGCACGGCGCGGCCGCCTGGTTCGACAACCACGCCGGCCGGCAGCCAGATTCAGGCCCGCTTCGGTCCGGCTTTGAGCGTCAGAGTCCGCCCAGCCCACCCCGAAGGTGCTCGCTGGTTATCTCGCGACCCGTCAGGCTGAACGACTGCCCGCAGCCGCAGACGGATTGGGCTCGCGGATTGAGCACCTTGAACCCGCCGTCCATCAGCGAGTCGCTGTACTCCAGCGTCGAACCTCGCAGCAGTTCCGCGCTCTCCTGGTCGACGACTACCGTGACCCCGTGGGCCGGAATGCTCCGATCCCCATCGCGCGGTCCGGGCTCGATGCCCATGGCGTAGCGAAAGTCGCCGCAGCCGGAATCAACGATTACGCGCACCCGCAGCACCGCGTCTGGGCGGTTTCGCTTGGTCCGCATCCGGTCGAATTCGGCAGCGGCCGAAGGCTGCACAACCAGGATCGGCCTGTCGGCCATTGGGAGGTCCATCAAAGTCGGCGCGTCGCTTGTGGCCACGTCGGCGTTCCTTAGCTTCGAGACGCGTCGCCGGCATTCCCGCGCGACACCCTGAGCCTACGCAACCCGGCAAGGGCTCGCCACATGTTCAGTGGCATTTGCCCGTATCTGGCTAAGGCTGCGCGGACAGGCCGTCGACTCGCGCGTTAAGGTCGTCGACTCGGGTGTTGAGGGCGTCAATCCGCGCGGCAAGCTCGCCGTGCTGGCGGCTGTTCTCCTCGCGAAACTGGCGCAAATCGCTGCGGAGTTCGCTATGGAGCTTGAAACTCACCCCGATGATCAGCCCGCCAAGCCCGATCAGCAGCGTCGCGCCCACGCTGAGGATTCCGATCAATTCTGCCGACACGACGGCCCTTCTACCGCCCAGTGACTGTTTTCTGATTCTACGACGGCTCGGATCAGGCAGCGTACGTTGCGTGGTCGACGTCGCCTATAGCGCGGTCGATTGCGTAGTCGCGCGACGCGCTCGCGGGACCAGCTCGCGCAACACCTCCAGCGCCCGCCCAACCTCCGCTTCGGTGTTGCCGCGTCCGGTCGTCAGCCGCAGGCTGCCGGCGGCCAGGTCCGGCTTGACGCCCATAGCCAGAAGCACGTGCGAAGGCTCGAGTGACGCCGACGTGCAGGCCGAGCCGCTGGATGCTGCAATGCCGGCGGCGTCCAGCCCCAGCAGCAACGCTTCACCGTCCACGCCCGCAAAGCAGACGTTGACATTATTTGGCAACCGCTGGCGTCGGGGACCATTCAGGTGGCTTCCGGGAATGGCTGCGATTCCCTCGATCAGCAGGTCGCGCAAGCGTGCGTTGTGCGCAGCCGAGGTTGGGCGCGCGGCCTCGGCACGTCTCAGCGCAACGCCCAGGCCTACCGCAAAGGCCACGTTCTCGGTTCCCGCGCGTCGATTCCGCTCCTGCGAGCCTCCAACGATCTGTGGACTCGGCCGCACCCCGCGCCGCACGAAGAGTGCGCCAACGCCTTTCGGCCCGTAGAACTTGTGCGCGGCGATACTCAGCATGTCGACGCCCAATGCGGGAATGTCGATCGGCAACTGCCCCGGCGCCTGCACAGCGTCCGTGTGAACCAGGGCCGGATGCTCACGCAGCGCCTCTGCGACCTCGGCCACTGGCTGGATGGCGCCCATCTCGTTGTTGGCATACATCACGCTGACCAGGGCGGTGTCCGGCCGGACGGCGTTGAGCAGCGCCTCCGGAACGACCAGACCGTGGGCGTCCACAGGGACCACCGTGGCTTCAAAGTCGTGGTGCCGCGCCAGCGCCTGCACCGAGTGCAGCACGGCGTGATGCTCCACGGCCGTGGTCACCAGGTGCCGCCGTCCCTCGCGTGCCGCCGCAAACGCCGCGCCCCGGATCGCCAGGGCGGCGCCCTCACTGCCCCCGCTCGTGAACACGATCTCGCCTGGATCGGCAGCCAGCGCTGCCGCGACTTGCGCGCGAGCCTCGTCCAGCGCGTCCCGCGCGGCACGGCCCTCCGCATAGAGCGAACTTGGGTTACCCGGCAGATCCTGTAAAACCGCAACGATCGCATCGCGCACCACTGGGTCCAGTGGCGTGGTAGCCGCGTGGTCGAGGTAAACGCGAGAGGCCGCCATTGGCGTGGGGACGCGCCGCTCGCGCCGTGTCTAGGTCGTGGCGGGCGAGGACTGCGGCAGCGACGAACGTTCCTGGATCGCGTACGTGCAGGCACACCCCTCGCGTGGACCTACCTCCAGGGGAACGACCTCCGCCTCGACGAGTCGCCGGATCAGCCGCAACTCGGAGTCACATCCCGCTCGGCACGTTGAGGCGACGTCCCAGATTGGGCAGTGGTGCGCCGACAGCACATACCCGGTATCGGTTCGGTCGACGCGCGGCATAAAGCCACACTCGTCCATGATCCGCCGCAGTTCCTGCACCCGCGCGTGAAAGTCCAGGCCCGCCAGGCGCGGCGCAAATCGCTGGTATTGCTTGTCCTCGTGGTGCGTCAGGATCTGATTCAAGAGGTCGTGCCCGCCAAATGCCAGCACGCCCTCCACGAAGCCCTTCGCGAATTCCCCATAGCCTTGCGGGAATCTCGCGTGCCCGGCACTTGTCAGTTCGTACTGGTGGCGCGGGCGTCCGGGACCGCCGCGCACTACCTGCACGCGCACAAGTCCCTCAGCCACCAGCCGGTCGAGATGAGGTCGGACGGCCGACAGGCTGCTGCCGATAGCCTCGGCAATCGCCCGACACTGAAGTACCCCTTGCATCTTGAGGGCGTGCAGGATTTGCTCGCGGGGATTTGCGGATTGCTCGGACATGCGCCGCCAGCGCCGGGTCGTTGATCGAACCTACCACCGCCGGATAGCCCTTACCAACTGGTTTCGGGTGCTCCCCGGGCGAATCCGAGGCATTTACACAATTTAGACGGAATTTTCTGGACAAACGTGTATACTCGCCGTGTCGGATGACAGGCGACCACCGTTGATCGCCCCGACGCTCTCCGACGAGGCATGAATGCACGCGACGGATGTGGCCCGTGAACCATCGCCGGCGTTGGGCCATTGGGCGAACGACCTGGAGTCAATGGATCGCCGCCAGGACGCCACCACGCAGGGAGCCGCCGCGCCGAACGCGGCGCGCGCCACCGCAGACGAGTCGATCGAGGACACCATGCGGCTCTATCTCAACGAGATCAACCGCATCCCGCTGCTCACGGCCGCACAGGAGATTGGGTTGGCCAAGCGCGTGGAGGCCGGTGACGCCGCTGCCCGCCAGCACCTTGTTGACGCCAACCTGCGATTGGTCGTCAACGTCGCCAAGCGCTACGCCGCCGGCAGCCTGCCTCTGCTGGATCTGATTCAGGAAGGCAATCTGGGGTTGATGCAGGCCGTCGAGCGCTTTGACTGGCGTCGCGGCTTCAAGTTCAGCACCTATGCCACCTGGTGGATTCGGCAGGCCATCACGCGCTCGCTTTCCAACGACTCGCGCACCGTCCGCCTGCCCGTGCACGTTGTCGAAGCGCTGCGCAAGATTCGAAAGGTCACACCCGAACTGGCCCAGGAAATGGAGCGCGAGCCGACGCCGGCCGAACTGGGCGAGGTCCTTGGCATGGCGCCGGAGCGAATCGTCGAAATCGTGCGCGCCAGCCGGGCGCCCACCTCCCTGGAACAGCCCGTCGGTGAGGACGGCGATGAGTCGCTGGCGGACTTTGTGGAAGACCCCGATCCCGATACGGCTGATCGCGCCCTGCTGGCCGGAACCCTGCGCGAAGACCTGCACCGCGCCCTGGCCATCCTTCCCGATCGCCAACAGACCATCCTGGTGCGCCGCTTTGGCCTGGACGGTCAGGAACCCTGGACCCTGGACCAGATTGGCGCGCACTTTGGCGTCACTCGCGAGCGCATCCGGCAGTTGCAGGTCGAGGCGCTGCGCAAGCTCAAGCGCTCCAGCGTTGCCCGCGATCTGCGCGACTACCTGAGCGTGCCGGGCATCGGCCTCAACTGACCGCTCCGGTTCGGACGCTTCGAGCTAGCCGATCTCCAGCATTCGATCGATCGATCGGCGGGCGCGTACGCGAATGTCCTCCGGCACCTCGATCTGTTCGCGGTTTTCTCGCAGGGACGCCAGCACATGCTCCAGCGTGATCTCGTTCATGTGCGGGCAGCGCACGGAGCAGAGCCGCACCATTTCCTTGTCCGGCGCCTCGGCCGCGATGTTGTCACCCATGCTGCACTCGGTCAGCAGCAAGTAGCGGGGCGCTTCGATCTCACGGACATAGCGCGTCATGGCGGCTGTCGAACCTGAAAAGTCCGACACGTCCACGACCTCGGGGCTGCACTCCGGATGGGCCAGCACAACCACGTCGGGGAACTGTTCGCGTACCGCCTGGACATCTTCCACCGTGAACTTCTCATGCACCTCACAGCGCCCGGTCCAGCCCACGATGTCGTAGTGCACGCCGTTGCCGGCGGCCTCGGCCCGCGCGTCGGCCGACACCGGTGCGGTGCTGGGCAACACGATTGTCTTGCCTGTCTCCCGAGCCACGTTCTTCGCCAGGTACTCGTCCGGCAGGAAGATCACCAGGTCGGAGTCCAGTGATTCCACGACCTTGGCCGCGTTGCTCGATGTGC
Source organism: Chloroflexota bacterium (assembly GCA_028875175.1). Taxonomy (GTDB): domain Bacteria; phylum Chloroflexota; class UBA11872; order UBA11872; family UBA11872; genus UBA11872. Next base: position 14,396 of record JAPPFO010000166.1, read on the forward strand.
AGCACACGTCCACCTCGGCCTTCACATCCGCGTACGTATTGATGTAGGCCACGATCGGGGCGTCCGGGTAGCGGGCGCGCAACCCGCGCACGTCCTCGGCGGTGATGGACTCGGCCAGCGAGCAGCCGGCCCGCAGCGCCGGCAGCAGGACCGTGCGCTCGGGGTTGAGGATCTTGGCCGTCTCGGCCATGAAGCGCACGCCGCAAAAGACGATTGGGTCCGCCTCCGTCGTCGCCGCCACCCGGCTCAGTTCTAGCGAATCGCCCGTGTAGTCGCACACCGAGTGGAAGAGCGCCGGTTCCATGTAGTTATGACCCAGAATCACGGCGCCTCGCTCGGCCTTCAGGCAGTTGATTCGATACGCGAGCTCCGCCTTCAGGTCCACTTCAAATTCGGGCACGATGCCGTGCAGCTTGGCGCGCAGCGCGGCCCGGGTGGATTCAAGGGTCGGGGTATCCAGAGTCATGGCAACAATTGCTGGCGCGTTGCAGCGACCGACCACGAAAACCTGCTGAGGGTGAGCGAGCCTACGGCCCGAGCCGTGGGATTGGTCAAGAGCGCCAGCCCGACCAGATTAGGTGTCCGGGATTCTCGCACACCGAGCCGCCTCGTGGGCAAGCGCTCAGCGAGTTGGACTACGCGAAGAGGCTGAGTAGCTCCAAGTAGGTATCGTCCAGCGGTCGGGTCTTGCCGGCAATGTCGACCAGCGGCACGGGTTCAATGTTCGGCCCCTGCTGGGCGGCCATCTGACCGCGCTGACCCGCGGCCAGATACCCGACGGCCGCCACGCCGAGGCGTGTGCCGAGAACTCGATCGAACGTCGTGGGCGTCCCTCCGCGTTGCAGGTGCCCCAGGACGCTGGATCGCGTCTCGATCCCCGTGGCTTTCTCTATGGCCTGCGCAAGGCTCTCGCCCACGCTGCGCGCCGCCAGCACGATGTGACCGAATTCGTCGGTCGCCTGCACGCCGGCTTCGGCAACTTCGAGCCCATCGATCTCCGCGCCCTCCGCCACCACCACAATGCTGTAATTGCGCCCCTGCTCGTAGCGCCGCTGAACGTGCGCCACAAACTGGTCACAGGAGCTGCGCTGCTCGGGCACCGCAATAAAGTCGGCCCCTCCGGCAAGACCGCCCACCGCCGCCAGCCAACCGGCCTGGCGACCCATCGTCTCCACCACCGTCGCGCGGTGATGCGACATCGTGGTACTGCGCAGGCGCGCTATAGATTCGGCAATCGTCTCCACGGCGGTGTCGAATCCAATGCACGCGTCGGTCCCAGGCACGTCGTTGTCGATCGTTTTGGGAATCCCTACCACCGGCAGGCCGTCGCCAGCCAGCGCACCGGCCACAGACAGCGTGTCGTCGCCGCCGATGGCTATCAGACCGTCCAGACCCATGTCGTCAAAGACCGATGCCGCCTTCGCGTAGCTCTCCGGCGTCCGAAGCGGGTTGGTGCGCGAACTGCCAAGCAAGGTTCCCCCGACACTCAGGAACCCATCGGTGTTCTCGATGCTCAGCGGCGTCCCGTTGCGGCGTAGCACGCCGGCCCATCCGTCATGCAGGCCTGTGACTGACCAGTCCCGCTCAAGGCTTGCCCGTGTCACGGCCCGAATCGCGGCATTCAGTCCCGGGCAGTCGCCGCCGCCGGTCAGAACTCCGATGTGCACAGGTATACCTCACTTGCAAACTGTTTGATTCAACCATAACCGTCCGCGCCGCAACGGCGCGCCCGATACCATGATGGTCGCCAGCCATCCGTGGAACGACCGTATGGACGTCTACACTGCGATCCGCGGCCGCCGCAGCATCACGGGGCTAACCGCCGATGTCCCCGACCGCGCAGTACTCGATCGAATCATCCAGACCTCCGTCTGGGCGCCGAACCACCACCTTACGGAACCCTGGCGCTTTCACGTCCTCTGCGGCGCGGCCCGCGACGAGATGGGCGCCATGGTCGCTAATCGCCTGGAATCAGAACTGGACCCGGACGATCCGGCGTCGGCTCCATCCATCCGCTCTGCCCGCGTCCGGCTGCGTCGGTCGCCCGTAGTGATCGTCGTCAGCCAGGTCTGGTCCGATGATCCCGTTACGAACCTTGAGGACTATGCCTCCGTCTGCTGCGCAACCCAGAACCTGATGCTGGCGGCGCATGCTGAAGGTTTCGCCACCAAGTGGCGTACCGGGGAAATGTGCGACTTTGCGGCCAGCAAGGACTTTCTGGGCCTGGACCGGAAGGACCGCATCGTCGGGTACATCTATCTCGGACACCCATCACCCGCGATCGGGCCAGATCGGCGTGAGAGGCAGCCGGCGCCGGTCGAGTGGCTTGGATGGGACGACGATGCCTGATGGAGCCCGGCCGCTCCTAGGAAGACCGACGCATGCTCCCAGGTAACGAGCTCGCCCGCCTGTCGATCTCTGAAGTCGGCGCGCTGATCGCCGCCGGTGAAGTCAGTCCGGTCGAGGTCACGCGCAACTCCCTGGACCAGCTTGACCGCTACGCCGGTCCCCTCGGCGCAACCACCGCGATTCTGCACGACGCGGCGCTGGCCGACGCCCGCAGGGCCGAACGAGAGATCCTGGCCGGCGACTATCGCGGCCCGCTCCACGGCGTCCCCGTCGGCATCAAGGACCTGGCCGACGTGGCCGGCGCGGTTACCACCGCCGGTTCCACCGTCTTTGGCGATGAGCCGGCCACCGTGGACGCCGAATTGGTCCGGGGGCTCCGCAAGGCCGGCGCCGTCATCGCCTGCAAGCTGAACTGCGATGAGTTCGCCTACCACCCGACGGGCGCGACGTCGCGGCTGGGGCCTTCCCGCAATCCTTGGAATACGGAGATTGTCTCAGGCGGATCCAGCGGCGGTACCGGCTCGGCGGTGGCGGCCGGCCTGATCTACGGGGGACTGGGCACCGATACCGGCGGCTCCATCCGCCTGCCCTCGGCCTTATGCGGCCTGGTCGGCATTAAGCCCACCTACGGTCGGGTCAGCCTGGAAGGCCTGCGCCTGCTCAGTCCCAGCTTTGACACGCCAGGTCCCATGGCCCGAAGCACCAGTGACGCCGCTGTCATGTTGCAGGCAATGGCCGATCCCGTCACCGACGTGACCATCGCCACAGCCAACCGCGCGGCCCACCTCACCAGCGAGATGCCGGTTGGCCTCGAGGGCTTGCGCGTCGGCGTGCCCTCCAACTACTTCTTTGAGGACCTGGACCCCGAAGTCGAACGCATCGTCCAATCCGCCGTGGACGCTCTGGCCATTCTGGGCGGCGACCTGGTGCAGGTTGGCACGCCCTCGGTGCCCGATCTGGCGCTGTCGCAGCGCGGCATTCTCACCATCGAGGCCTATCAGAACGTGTTGAGCGCCACCGGCGGTGACGTCACCAGGGTCAATCCGACCCTGCGTTCCAGGCTCGAGCTAGGCCTGGATGAAGCCATGCGCCCGGGTGAGGACATCCAGATCACGCTTGGTCGCCTGCGCAGCCAGCGGGACGACGCCCTGGCGGCGTTCCGGCGGGCAATCGGCACCGTCGACGTGCTGGTGGCCCCGGTATTGCAGCGGCCGCCGCCCCCGATCGACGAAGCGCTCACCGACTACCACTGGATGCCCAACCTGACCCGGCCGTTCAACGCCACCCACCAACCGGTGGTCGCCGTGCCCTGCGGCTGGACAGAAGCTGGCCTCCCGATCGGCTTGCAGATCGTGGCGGCCAAGTACCGCGAGCGCACCGCTCTGCGCGTGGCCTACGCCTACGAGCAGTCCGACCACGCGCCGGAACGCCGCTGGCCCGACCTACGCGCCGCGTAGGCCCGCTCGGCTAGCTCTTCAGACGCACGGCCGTTCCATAGGCGAGCAGTTCGGCTGTGCCCTGCATGACGTCGGCCGTGTTGTAGCGAACCTGTACCACCGCGTCGGCGCCTAGCTTCTCCGCTTCGGTCACCATCCGGTTCAGCGCTTCGGAACGTGCCGTGGTCAGCAACTCGGCGTATTCGTGCACTTCGCCGCCCACGATCGTGCGCAGCCCGGCCACGATGTCTCGCCCGACGCCCCGCGTTCGCACCGTGCTTCCCTGCACGATGTCGATAACTTCGGCGATTTCACGGCCAGGCACGGTCTCAGTCGTAACGACGATCACGAGTCTCCTCCTTGCGAAGCTGGCGGCGTCGCTTCGACGGAATCCAGCACCGCGACCACATCATCCCACCCCAGTTCGGCCGCCCGTGCCTGTACCTCGGCCCTATACGGAAGGCTGACGAGAGGTCCAACGCGCTCGACCTTTAGTCCAGCCACGACCGTGGCCAGTCGGGCCGACGTCGCAGGGTTCTGACCTAAGAGTTCGCCAACCGCCAGGCCGCCCGCAAAAGCGTCCCCGCCGCCCTGCGCCCCCTCAACGATCCGCGCGACCGTCGGCAGACGGATTTCGCCATCGGCCCAGGCCACGTAGGCGCCCGCCTCGGCCATCGACACGGCCGCCACGCGCGGCCCCTGGTCCAGCAGCCGTGCCGCTGTGGATTCGGGATCCGCGGTCCCAAAGACCATCTGTCCCTCGTCGAACCCGCACAGGGCCACGTCCACCAGCGGCAACACCTCGTCGGCTGCATCAGCTGCCGCCGGACCGTCCCAGATTTGCGGTCTGAAATTGAGGTCGAAGGCCACCAGGGCGCCCGCGGCGCGGCCGCGCTCCGCCAGCCGGCGCGTCGCCTGCCGGGAAGAGCCCGAGATCGCCTGCGCAATGCCGTTCAGATGAACCATCTCCACGCCATCCAGGTCAATCTGCTCCATATCCGCCGGGCTCATGGTGGATGCGGCGCTGTGGCGTCGGTAGTACCAGATGCTGTAGGCGCCCTGGCCACCTTGCTCCACCACATAAATGCCCGTCGATCCGCCGCCCCGTTCCACGTAACGCAGGTCAACGCCGAGGCCGCGAAATTGGTCGAGCAGGTAGTCGCCGAATGGGTCCTCGCCCAGCCGGGTCACGATCGCGCTGGGGACTCCCAGGCGATGGACCGCGACCGCCACGTTCAGCGCGTCGCCGGAATACGACCGTTCCAGCAAGGCGGCGTCGGCCAGCGGCGCTTGAGCCGAGAGTTCGATCATCACCTCGCCCATGCTGACGAGACGCGGCGCGGTGTTATGAGCGGTCATGGGTCAGACGCGAACGCGGGCGCTGCGCGCCACTCGGCGGATTTGCAGCATGGCGCCCGTCTGCTTGGCCTGGGAGCGTGTGACCGCACGCTGGAACAAGCGGTTGGCCTCGATTACGTTTCCGGCCTCGATCATCCTGATCACCTCATCCAGCGCCGTCACCAGGTCGCTCAGCCCTTCCACAAAGTCCTCGTGGTGGCGTTCAAGTCCCGTCGGCGGCTGAATCAGTTCCAGCTTGGCCAGGACCGCGGCGTTGGAGGCACGCAACTCACGATAAATGGCCAGGTAGGCCCCGGCGTCGCGTGAGCCGCTGGCGATCAGGGCGTTGAAGCGTTCGCCCAGCAGCGCATCGTCGCCGGCAGTGCTGTCCCGCAGCTCATTCAGTTCGGTCAGGTAGACCGCGACGGCCTGACCGTCGACTGTCTCACAGGCCGCTCCGAAGATCAGCGCTCCAGCCGACAGCGCGCCGCCGACCACAACGTCCCGCCGACCCAGGCGCCACCCCGGGCTGCGGGCGGTCATCTCAAGTCGCCCCTTGCAATCGAGCGACCTCGGCTGCTGTGCAGAGCCCGCGGAATCGAAGTGGTTCCCAAGTTCGACAACATACGGGCAGTTTGGCGGAGCTTGTCCGTGAATGCGAGTTCTTCGCCTACCCCGCATGCAGCCATTCGGGATTGAATCGCGCCCAGCGCAGGTGTTCGTACTCGCCCGCGCTGCCGGCTTCGTAGAGACAGCCGAGCGTTCCGTCCGGTAGCTCGCACAGGTCCGAATAGGCGGCCCGACCGTCGTGCAGGACCCGGCCGCGTGACCATGTTTGGCCGCCGTCCAAGCTGGCTCGAACCGTCAGCCGCTCACGCGCGCGGCTGGCGGCGTTGCTGAACACCAGACGGTCGCCACCCACGCCCAGCACGGCTCCCTGGCAAACAGGGTCGATCAGTTCGTGCCAGCCAAAGGCGTCGAAACTCTCGCCCTCGTCGTGGCTGACCGCGAAGGCCCGCCGGAATTCCCCGAGGTAGTTGCGCTCGTTCAGGTACACGCGGTCATCCGCCAGCTGCGCGGCCATGCACTCGTTCGTTCCCGGTTGGGCCACGCCGCCCAGGCGCCAGGATTCCCCGTGGTCGTCGCTCAGGATCGCGTGTGAGATGTACGGGTCGGTGGCTCGGTCGAAGTTCTGTCCGATGACGTGGTAGGAGGGAATCAGCAGCCGACCTGAGCCAAGTTGCAACCCATGCCCCGGTCCGGTGCCGTACCAGGTCCACGCCGGCAGCTTGATCTCGGCCGTCATCTCGCGGGGGGCGGCCCAGGTCTGGCCGTCGTCGTCGCTGCTGGTCAGCCACACCGTGCGCGGCGCCTTCCCGGCGCAAATCAGGGTCTCGGGACCGTCGGCGTTGTTGCGGCAGAACCACAGCCAGATCGTGCCGGTCTGGGCATCCACCACCGGCGCGGGATTCCCCGCCACGTTGCCCCCGCCGGGCACCGCCACCCGCATGTCGTCGAACGTGTTTCCGTTGTCGTGGCTACGGCGCACAACGAGATCGATGTCCCCGGTGTCGTGCTGCGAGTTTCGCCGACCCTCGGCTATCGCCAGCAGTGTCCCCTGGGTCGTGACCACCAGCGCGGGGATCCGAAACGTGTGGTAGCCGAGCGTCCCGCTCGTGAACAGGTCCGTCTGGATAGCGCCCGGCTCAGTGGTCAACGTACGGAATCCACACGCGCATCGCCCCTGGCGTCCGGTTGGCCCAGGCATAGTAGGGAATGGCGGTGAGGGACGTCGTTCCCGTCAGCTCTGGCTTTGCGCCGCCGAACCGGCCGTACAACTCGTCCGATTGATTCTGCACCGCAACGCCGGCCAATCCTCTAATGGTCGTCAGCCCGCCCAGCAAGTCCGGCTCGTCGTGGGCTCGCAGATTCGAGTCGGGGCCCAGGACCAGCGCGTCCACGTTCGACTCGGGGTGATCGGCAGCTTCAATGCAGTAAATCACTGGTCCCCGCGCAATGGCCACTCGCCCGGTATTGGCCTGGACCCGCGGGTGGCTCGCCACCAGCCGAACGTCCATCGGCAGCCGCAGGCGCAGCGTCGTTCCCGCCGACCAGACCCGCCGGATGCTCGCGTACGAACCGGGCTCGACGGCCTCGCGTGCCCCCTGCACCTCAAGACTCGCGCCCTCGGCCCACCCTGGAATCCGCAGCCGCAACTCCACCGGCTCGTCCGGGGCGTCGTCGACCACCAGGTCCACGTCTCCATCCCACGGATAGCGCGTGGCAATCCGCGGCGTCATGGACTTGCCGTCCGGCAGCAAAGCCTGAACGTGTCCGGGCAAGTACTGATGCACCCACAGCGCGCCCGGCGACACCCCGTAGGCGTACCCCGGCAGGCTCAGCAGCAGACGCGCGATGTTGGGCGGACAGCAGGCCGTGTCGTACCACGGTTGGCGCCGGTGCCCGCCCCCCGTCTGCTGCGCCCCGCTGCTATGGACGCCCCCCTGGTCGTCCGGCGTCGGCTGCGAATCGGCCGCCAGCGGATTGGCGTAGAAATAGGCCGCCCCGTCGGGCGATACCCCAACCAGCGCGCCGTTGTAGAGGGCCGCCTCCAGCCAGTCCGCGTAGCGGGCGTCGCCGGTGGCCGCCAGCAGCCGGGCGTTCCAGAAGATCCCGCCCACCGCCGCGCAGGTCTCGGCATAGGCGCGGTCGTTGGGCAGTTCATAGTCCGCCCCAAAGGCCTCGCCCTGGTAGCGCGACCCCAGCCCGCCGGTCACGTAGGCGCGGCGTTCGTACGCGCTCTCCCACAACCGGATCGAAGCCTCCAGCAGCTCCGCCTCGCCCGTATCCATGGCCGCGTCCGCCATCGCCGCCGCCAGGTACGTCAGCCGCACCGAATGCCCGTCGGCAGCGCGCTGCTCACGAACCGGTGCGTGGTCCTGGTGGTAATGCAACCCGCTCAGATTCGGCGGATCCGCGCCTCGCTGGTCCAGGAAGAACACCGCCCGCCGCAGGTACGCCGGATTCCCCGTCTCCCGCCCCAGTTCCACCAGGGCCAGCTCGATCCCCGGATGCCCGTCCGGTTCCTGTCGGCCCTCGGGCCCGAAGGTTGCGCAGATGTGGTCCGCTGCCCGCACCACGATGTCGAATAGTCGATCCGACCCCGTCGATCTCCGGTGCGCTACCCCCGCCTGGATCAGGTGCCCCATGCAATACAACTCGTGCTCGTCCGTCAGGTTCCGGTAGCGCCAGGATGTCCGGGGTCCGCTGAAGTAACTGTTGATGTAGCCGTCCGGCCGCTGCGCCGCGGCGATCGCCTCGATCACCCCATCGACGCGGGCCCTCAGTGCCGTCGATGGCGTCCGCGCCAGCCCATAGCTCGCCGCCTCCAGCCACTTGTACACGTCCGAGTCGTTGTAATACCGGCCCTCGAACTCGCCCGCCAGGCGTCCCGCCGCCCGCTCGAAATTGCGCAGCCGCCCGGTCACCTCGCACTGCTCGAACTGCCGGTCCAGCCCGTGTGACCGCATCGTCCGCATCCGGTCGGCCCAGAAGCCCTCCGCCACGCCAACCCGCCCCGGCGGCACCGGCCGCACCACCGCGTGCGGCGAGTTCGCCAGGTCCAGGACAGCGGCGGAGTTCATCGACCTGGCGGGTGCCTGGCCTTAGCCCTGAAGCGCCACCGACCGCACGCAGCGAAACCCCAGGTTCCCCGCGCTGCTGTCCGGCGTGTTGGAACTGCGGGCTGCCACCCGGTAGCGGTTGCAGTACGACCGGTGGCACAGATACGACCCGCCCCGCAGCACTCGGCGCTGACCCTGCGGCGGTCCCTGCGGATTGCGCCGCTCGGCGCGCAAATGGTGGCTGGGGCTGAACCAGTCGGCGCACCACTCCCACACGTTGCCCGAGGTGTTGTATAGCCCGAACCCGTTCGGCTTGTAGGCGTCCACCGGCGCCGTGCTAATCCAGCCGTCCGCGGACGAGTTGGTTTCCGGAAACGTGCCCTGCCAGATGTTGCAGCGGTGCTCGCCCTTCGGCGTCAGCTTGTCGCCCCACGGGTAGCGGCGCTGGTCCAGACCGCCTCGCGCCGCGTATTCCCACTCGGCTTCCGTGGGCAGCCGAGTGCCCGACCAGTCGCAGTAGGCCAGCGCGTCGTTCCAGGAGACATGAATCACGGGATGGTCCATGCGGTCGTCCACGACCGAGCCCGGACCCTCAGGCGCCGCCCAGGTGGCCCCGCTCACCGGCACCCACCACGGCGTGCTATCCGGCCGTTGCGGCGTCCGACGTTTTATCTCCTCCGACGCCAGCATGTGAAACACGTAGCTCCACCCGAACGTTTCCGCCTCGGTCCGGTACCCGCTGGCCGCAATGAACTCGGCGAACTGCGCATTCGTCACGGCGGTAATGTCAATCCGAAACGTGTCCACCCGCACCGCCCGAACCGGCCCCTCGCCGTCCGCCGGAAACCCGCTGCGGTCCTCCGTCCCCATCCGGTATTCCCCACCCCGGATCCGGGCCATGCCGGGGCGACGGCGGAGCGATTGGTTGACAGGCTTGTCGTGGCCTGCGCGCGCTCCTGGGGCATGAGCGTTCGCGGGTCGCGGTGACGCTGGCGAACAACAGGCACCGTCGCGCATGAGACGTACCGACCAACAGGGACGCGGAATCTTAGCCTGCCGAGCTTGACGAACTGCTTGACTGCGATGCTCCGGATTTTCTTCATGCTCGGCCTGACAAGTGGATGGCCCAACTCGTGCCGGTCCCGAGATAATGGCTCGCCATGCGCATCACTCGCCTCCGTGCTCACGCCCTCCGCAACCCCGCCCCGGGCCGCGAGGCCATTGCCCTCGTCGTCGTGGAGATCGAAACCGACGAGGGACTGACAGGCCTTGGATCCGTCGGCGGCTTTCCGGTCGGTGCGGAGACGATCATCACCCGCCAATTCGCTCCGCTGCTGGAAGGCGCCGACCCGACGGAAATCGAGACGCTCTGGGAACGTCTCTACGCCTCGCTGAACCGCCAGGGTCAACGCGGAACCGGCGTCATGGCTCTCAGCGGCGTGGACCTGGCCCTCTGGGACCTGCTGGGGAAGTCGGTGGGCCGGCCGGTGGTCAGCCTGATCGGCGGTGGATCCCGGCGAATCGTGCCCGTTTATCTCAGTTCGCTATCGCTGCGCGGGCGCGACGACCACCAGTCGTTGCTGGACGAGGTCCTTGAAGGCCGTCGGCAAGGGTTCAACGCCTTCAAGTACTTCGCTGTCCACGGTCCGGCCGACGGCGAGCGGGGCCGGCAGACCGAGGTGGAGGTGCTGCGCGAAGTCCGCTCGGCCATCGGCCCCGACGCCGACCTGATGGTGGATGCCCACTTTGGCTGGGACCTTCCCTACGCCCAACGCATGATTCAGCCGCTGGCCGACGTGGGCGCTGGCTGGTTGGAAAACCCGATTCCTATCGAGGACCTGGCGGGCTACGAAGCGCTGGCCCGCGAAACCGCCGTCCCGCTGGCGGCGGGCGAGTCCGAACGCACCCGCTTTCCCTTCATCTCGCTCATCAACGCCGGCGTCTACTACCTTCAGCCCGACGTAAACCGCGTCGGCGGTCTCACGGAGACCCTTCGCATCTGCGCCCTGGCCGCCAGCCACCAGCGCCCTGTTGCCCCCCACCAGGGCTGGCTGCATTCCCACCTGATCGCCGCGCGCGCCAACTGTCCGATTGGCGAGTACTTTCCTCGTCGCGATCCACTGCCCGGAAACTCCCTCATCTGGGATGCACTCAAGGGTGAACCCGAAGCCATCCAGGGTGCCGTCACAATCCCGGATCGCCCGGGCTTTGGCTGGACGCTCGACCAGGACAGCCTCACCCGCTACGCGCCGGACTGACCACCTGCCGAAGCGGGCTCGATTGTCACGCCGTGATGGTTCGGCGTTTCGCGAGGCAGTCGCCGATATACTCACCCGCTCACACGCAATCCTGTGGCGATGCCTGTCCCGCCAGTAATCGAATGGCGTGACGGCGCGGTCCGCATCCTGGATCAGCGCCGCCTGCCGGACGCGGTCGAAGTGCTGCACTGCACCGAGGTATCGCAGGTCAACGAAGCCATACGCACCCTCGCCATCCGCGGCGCCCCCGCCCTCGGCGTCGCCTCCGCCTACGCGGTCGCGCTGGCTGCCACCCGCGTCAATGCGCCCGATGAGACGACCTACCTGGAACGCCTGGACAAAGTCATCGACCAGGTCATCGCCACCCGACCCACGGCCGTGAACCTCGCCTGGGCCGCCGAGCGCATGCGTGCCGCGGCCCATGAACTCGGCGCGCTCGCCGATCACCGGCCGACCGACGGCGTTCGGGATCCTCGGGAATCGATTCGCCACGGCTTGCTGGCGCTGGCTCACGAGATCGCCGCCGACAACGAGCAGCGCCACCGCGCCCTCGCCCAAGCCGGAGCCGACCTCTTCGCATCCGGCCAGCGCGTGCTCCACCACTGCAACACCGGCCCGCTCGCCACCGCCGCCAGCTACGGCACCGCCCTGGGCGTCCTCCAGGCCGCCAACCAGCGCCACGGCATCGAAGTCGTCGTCAGTGAAACACGCCCCCTGCTCCAGGGCGGACGCCTCACCACCTGGGAACTGGCGCAGTGGGGCGTGCCCTTCACCCTCATCACCGACAGCATGGCCGCCGACCGCATGCGTCGCGGGCACATCGACGCCGTCATCGTCGGGGCCGACCGCATCGCCGCCAACGGCGATGTCGCTAACAAGATCGGCACCTACAGCCATGCCGTCGCCGCCGGCGCCCACGACCTGCCGTTCTACGTGGCCGCCCCGCTGTCAACGATCGACTTCAACACACCCAACGGCGACGCCATCCCCATCGAGGAACGGGCCACCGAGGAAGTCCACGGCTACGGCGACTGGCGCTGGTCGCCCTCCGATGCGCCCGTCGCCAATCCGGCTTTTGACGTCACCCCGCACGAACGCGTAACCGCGATCATCACCGAGCACGGCGTCCACCGGCCTCCCTTCCTGGAGTCCTTAGGCCGGTTCGCGGCGGCCCCGGACACGGCCGCCTGACATGCGGAGCCAGGACTAATGCCTGCGATTGGAGTCATCGGCGGCAGCGGCTTCTACGACATGCCCGGCCTGGAAGACATTCGCGACGAGACCGTCACCACGCCCTTCGGCGACCCCAGCGACTTCATTCGCATCGGCCGCCTGGACGGCGTGGAGGTGGCCTTCCTCCCGCGCCACGGCCGCGGCCATCGCATCATGCCCACCGCCGTCAACGCCCGCGCCAACTTCTGGGCGCTCAAGTCGCTCGGCGTGCGCTGGGTCATCTCGGTCAGCGCCGTCGGCAGCATGCGCGAGCACATCGAGCCCCTCCACGTCGTCGTGCCCGATCAGCTGATCGACCGCACCCGCCAGCGCCCCATGACCTTCTTCGACACTCCTGGTCTCGTCGTCCACGTCGGCATGGGCGAACCTTTTTCGGCCCGCCTGTCCGCCGTCCTGGCCGAGGCCGCCGAGACCGAAGGCGCCCACGTACATCGCGGCGGAACCTACGTCTGCATCGAGGGCCCGCAGTTCTCCACCCGCGCCGAGTCCGAGACGTTTCGCTCCTGGGGCGTCGACGTCATCGGTATGACCGCGCTCCCCGAAGCCCGTCTCGCCCGCGAGGCCGAGATCTGCTACGCGCTCCTGGCCATGGTCACCGACTACGACGTGTGGCACGAGAGCGAAGAGGACGTCTCCGCCGAGATGGTCATCGCCAACCTCATGGCCAACACCTCGCTCTCGCAGCGGGTCGTCCGACGCGCGGTTGGGCAGATTCCCACGGAGGACTCCGCCTGCGAGTGCGCCGACGCCCTGGCCACCGCCATCATCACCGCGCCCGACGCCATTCCGCCCGAACTGGCCGAGCGCCACGACCTGCTCGTGGGCAAGTACCTCAACCGCCCCGCCTCGGACTGATTCGCCCCGAATGAGCAATTCGAGCGAACCCGGCCGCGTAGTCGTCATCGGCACCGTCGGCATTGATGACATCGAAACCGCCCAGGCCAGCGTCCAGGGCGTCCTCGGCGGCTCCGCCACCTATGCCGCGCTTGCCTCGCGCTTCTTCGCTCCAACCACCATGTCAAGCGTGGTTGGCCATGACTTTCCGGCAGCGCACCTCGAGCTGTTGACCGAACGCGACATCGATCTCAGCAGCCTCGAGACCGCCGACGGCCTCACCTTCCGCTGGGGCGGACGCTACGCCGTCGACATGAACGTTCGCGAGACCACGTTCGTCGACCTGAACGTGCTCGAGCACTTCGATCCGAAAGTGCCCCAGCACGCGGTAGCCGAGTCCTTCGTTTTCCTGGGCAACACCGATCCGAGCATTCAGCTTCGGATCCTCGACCAGGTCGTGGATCCGCGCTTCGTCATCGTCGACTCGATGGACTTCTGGATTAAGGCCGACCGCCGGCGAGTCTCGGAAGTGTTCGCCCGCTGCGACTGCGTGGTGCTCAACGACGAGGAAGCCCGGCTCTTCGGCGGCCACGCCAACATCCCGCGCGCCGTGCGCACCATCCTTGACCTCGGGCCCAGCTACGTGGTGGTCAAACGCGGCGAGTTCGGCGCCGCCCTGGTCAGCGACGACGGCTGGTTTTTCGCGCCGGCCTACCCGCTGGACGAGGTCGTGGACCCCACCGGCGCGGGCGACGCCTTTGCCGGGGCCTTTCTGGGCAGCCTGGCGGCGGCGAATTCAACCGACAATGCCGCCCTGCGCAGGGCCGTAGTCTATGGCTGCGTTGTGGCGTCGTTTACAGTTGAGGCGTTCAGCGTGGATCGCCTCGCTGAGCTCACCCGTCACGATATCGATTCGCGCTACGTTGAATTCGGCGACTTCGCCGCCTTCTAGCCGCTAGTCCCACGCCCGGAGGAACTCGTATGGCCACGGCCGATAACCAGTCCGATATCGCGGACGCTTCACTTGCCGACGACGGCGTCCGCCGTATCGAGTGGGCCGATCAGTCCATGCCCGTGCTGGAGAGCATCCGCCGGCGCTTCGCGCAAGAACGGCCGCTCGACGGCCTCCGCATCGGCGCCTGCCTGCACGTAACCGCCGAGACCGCCAACCTGGTCCGCACCCTGCAGGCCGGCGGCGCCGAGACTTCCCTCTGCGCCTCCAACCCCCTCAGCACCCAGGACGATGTGGCCGCCGCCCTCGTGGAGGTCTACGGCGCTTCGACCTACGCCATCAACGGCGAGGACTCCGAGATCTATTACGACCACATTGAATCCGTGCTCAACGGCCGGCCGCATCTCACCACCGACGACGGCGCCGACCTGGTCTCCACATTGCACACCGACCGCACCGACGTCATCGCCGGCGTCATGGGCGGAACCGAGGAAACCACCACCGGCGTGATTCGACTCCGCGCCATGGCCGAACAGGGCGTGCTCAAGTACCCCATCGTGGCCGTCAACGAGGCCATGACCAAGCACATGTTCGACAACCGCTACGGCACCGGGCAGTCCACCCTCGACGGCGTCGTGCGCGCGACCAACCTGTTGCTGGCCGGACGCACGGTGGTGGTGGGCGGCTACGGCTGGTGCGGTCGCGGCCTGGCCAGCCGCGCCGCCGGCATGGGCGCGCACCTGATCGTCACCGAAGTGGATCCGGTGCGTGCGCTGGAGGCCGTGATGGACGGCTACCGCGTCATGCCCATGCAGGACGCCGCCGCCGTTGGCGATGTCTTCATCACCGTCACCGGCGACAAGCACGTCATCAACCGCTCGCACTTCGAGGTGATGAAAGACGGCGCGATCCTGGCCAATTCCGGCCACTTCGACATCGAAATCAACATCGAGGCCCTGGAAGACATGGCCGAGGAAGTCACAGAGGCACGACCCTTCGTCGAGGAATACCGCCTCGCCGGCGGGCGCCGCATCTTCCTGCTGGCGCAGGGCCGGCTGATCAACCTGGCCTCGGCTGAGGGGCATCCGGCCAGCGTGATGGACATGAGCTTCGCCAACCAGGCCCTGGCCCTGGAACATCTGGCCAAAAACGCGCACGACATGGCCCCGGATGTTTACGATGTCTCGGCCGACATCGACCGCCAGGTCGCCTCGGTCAAACTTGAGGCCATGGGCGTGGCAATCGATACCCTCACCGCCGAGCAGGCCGCCTACCTGTCCGGCTGGCAGGAAGGCACGTAGTCAGGCCGCGGTCGCACGGCACCCACACTCGGCGACAGCATGGGAGAGCACATTGAGTAGCACCTTCGCGCAGGCCGCCCGCCTGCTGTTCACTTCCGAGTCCGTAACCGAGGGCCACCCCGACAAGCTCTGCGACCAGGTCTCGGACGCGATTCTGGACGCCTATCTCCAGGCCGACCCCAAGGCCCGCGTGGCCTGCGAGACAGCGGCCTCAACCGGCCTGGTGCTGGTGTTCGGCGAGATCACCGCCGGCGGCGACAGCGTGGATATCCCCAAGGTGGTGCGCCGTACCGTCGGCGAAATCGGCTACACCCACTCGGATCACGGTTTCGACGCCGAGACCTGCGGCGTCGCCGTCTCCGTCAAGGAACAGTCGGCCGACATCAAGATGGGTGTTGACGAAGCCCTCGAAGTCCGCGACCTGCATGGCGACTACGCCGAGGTCGAAGGCCTGGGCGCCGGCGACCAGGGAATGATGTTCGGCTACGCCTGCGACGAGACGCCGGAGCTCATGCCGGCGCCCATCGCCCTGGCCCACCGCGCCGCCCGCCAACTGGCCGCCGTGCGCAAGGACGGCACCCTTCCGTGGCTGCGGCCCGATGGCAAGTCACAGGTCACCGTCGAGTACCGCTTCGGGCAACCGGCCCGCGTGGACACGGTCGCCCTGGCCGCCCAACACGCCGACGAGATCGACAGCGAAACCATCGAGCGCGAACTGGTCGAGAACGTCATCCGCGAAATCGTCCCGTCGGAGTGGATCGACGACGACACCCGCTTCATCGTCAACGGCACCGGCCGCTTCGTCATCGGCGGTCCCATGGGCGATGCCGGGCTGACCGGACGCAAGATCATCGTGGACACCTACGGCGGCATGGCCCGCCACGGCGGCGGCGCCTTCTCGGGCAAGGACCCCACCAAGGTCGACCGCTCCGCCAACTACGCCGCCCGCTGGGTCGCCAAGAACGTCGTCGCGGCCGGCCTGGCCCAGAGGTTTGAGCTGCAACTGGCCTACGTCATCGGCAAGGCCGATCCCGTCTCCGTCAACATCGAGACCTTCGGCACCGGCAAGGCGCCCGATAGTGAGATTGAGGCCGCCGTCCGCGAGGTGTTTGACCTGCGCCCCGGCGTCATCATTCGCGACCTCGGCCTGCGCCGGCCCCTCTACCGCCAGGTGGCCGCCTACGGCCACTTCGGCCGCGACGACCTGGCCGACGTTCCCTGGGAACAGACCAACCGCGCCGCCGATCTGGCGCGGCTTTGCGCGGTGGAAGCGGCCGTCGGCTAAGCGAAGCTTTAGGTGACGGCCATCGACGACGTTCTGGCGCGAAACGCCAGTTTCGCCGCCGGATTCCACGACGCCGAGCGCCCCGCGCGACCGGCGCGTCGGCTTGCCATCGTCGCCTGCATGGACGCCCGCTTGGATACCTTCCGAGCGCTCGGCCTGGCGCCGGGCGACGCCCACGTCATCCGCAACGCCGGCGGCGTCGTCACCGAGGACGTGATTCGCTCGCTCGTCATTTCCCAGCGCCTGCTCGGCACCCGCGAAATCATGCTGATCCACCACACCGACTGCGGCATGCAGACCTTCTCGGACGATGAGTTGAAGGACGCCGTCGAAACCGACACCGGCCTGCGCCCGCCGTTCTCCTTCAAGCCCTTCGCCGACCTCGAGCAGGACGTTCGCGACTCCATCGCCGGCATCCAGGCCAGCCCCTTCCTCCCCCACCGCGACCGCATCCGCGGCTTCATCTACGACTGCGCCACCGGCCGCCTGGCCGAGGTCGACCCAGCCTGACATCTGCCGGTTTGCCGTCTCGCGCCGCATAATGATCGCTCAAATCGCTTCACCCCAAGGATCCTGGCCATGAGCGCGTTCACGATCGACGTCTTGCAGTCCCGCCGCATGGTGAGCTGGGGCGGACGCTTCATCACGGCGTTCAACCAGGGCCACACGCGCAACTACCTGTACCCCGTTTACACGCCGGCAGGCCAGGCCGTCACCGACGAAACGCCGGTGGACCATCCCCACCACCGCTCCATCTGGATCGCCGCAGAAGAGGTCAGCGGCTACAACTTCTACATTGAGCGCGCCTACGGCGGCCGCACCGCCGGCGCCATCCGCGAAATCGACGCCTCCTGGGAACAACTGGCCGCCGACAAGCTCCGCGTGACCCAAACCCTGGAGTGGCGCGGCGAGCCTGACTGGAGCGATCCCGACGGCCGCCTCATGCTGGTCGAGACCCGCACCAC
>JAPPFO010000115.1 GCA_028875175.1 Chloroflexota bacterium
TAATTACTGCCTGATGCGGAATCTCGTCGAACTGGTCGAACGACGCAGTCATTCACCGGAGAACACATGAGTCCATCGCAGCCGCCGGATATCGAAATCGCGCAGAGTGCCGTCCTGAAGCCGATCGAGGAGGTGGCGGGGAGCCTGGATTTGGGCGCCGAGGAGATCGATCCGTATGGGCGGACGAAGGCCAAGGTCAGCAGGGCGGCGATCGACGCACGGAAGGACGCGCCTGACGGGGACCTGGTGCTGGTGACGGCGATTACGCCGACGCCGGCGGGTGAGGGCAAGACGACGACGACGATCGGGCTGACGCAGGCGCTGCAGGGGCTTGGGCATCAGGCGATCAGCGCGACGCGGGAGCCGTCGTTGGGTCCGGTGTTCGGGGTAAAGGGCGGGGCGGCCGGCGGGGGTTACGCGCAGGTGTTGCCGATGGAGGACATCAACCTGCATTTCACGGGCGATTTCGCGGCGATCAGCGCGGCGCACAACCTGCTGGCGGCGATGCTGGACAACCACCTGCACCAGGGGAACGCGCTGGGCATCGACGCGCGGCGGGTGTTGTGGCGGCGGGTGATCGACATGAACGACCGGGCGCTGCACGGGATCGTGGCGGGCCTGGGCGGGCGGACGCGCGGGGTGCCGCGCGAGACGGGATTCGACATTACGCCGGCCTCGGAAGTGATGGCGGTGCTCTGCCTGGCGCGGGACCTGGAGGACCTGAAGGCGCGGTTTGCGCGGATCGCGGTGGCGGAGCGCAAGCCGGGCGACTACGTGACGGCGGCCGACCTGACCGCGCATCCGGCCATGGCGATCCTGATGCGGGAGGCGGTGCTGCCGAACCTGGTGCAGAACGTGGAAGGCGGGCCGGCGCTGATTCACGGCGGGCCGTTCGGGAACATCGCGCACGGGTGCAACTCGCTGGTGGCCACGCGGCTGGCGCTGAAGCTGGCGGACCTGGTGGTGACGGAAGCGGGGTTCGGGGCCGACCTGGGGGCTGAGAAGTTCTTCAACATCAAGTGTCCGGCGGGCGGCCTGCGGCCGCGAGTGGCGGTGCTGGTGGCGACGGTACGGGCGCTGAAGATGCATGGCGGGGCCAGCAGGCGAAACCTGGCGAGCGAGAACCTGGTGGCGCTGCGGGCGGGTATGCCGAACCTGGAGGCGCATGCGGAGAATCTGCGGAAGTTCGGGGTGCCGGTGGTGATTGCGGTGAACCGCTTTCCGACCGATACGGATGCCGAGGTGGACGCGGTGTTGGCGGCGGCGGAGAGGCTGGGCGCGCCGGCGGCGCTATCGACCGTGTTCAGCGACGGCGGGGCCGGGGGCGAGGACCTGGCCCGCAAGGTGGTGTCGACGCTGGCGAGGGGCGAGGACGACTTCAAGCCGTTGTATGAGCCGGAGGCGCCGCTGACCGAAAAGATCGAGACGGTTGCGCAGGAGATCTATGGGGCTGACGGGGTGGATTACGCGGCGGGGGTGGCGAGGCGGTTGCGGCGGTTGGACCGTGGAGTGGCTCGAGGGTTCCCGGTGTGCATGGCGAAGACGCAGTATTCGCTGTCGGACGACCCGGGGTTGTTGGGGCGGCCGAGTGGGTTCCGGGTCACGGTGCGGGACGTGCGGCTATCTGCGGGGGCGGGCTTCGTGGTGCCGCTGACGGGCGACATCCTGACCATGCCGGGGCTGCCCCGGCGGCCGTTTGCCGAGGACATGGATATTTCGGCCGATGGGAGGATCAGCGGGCTGGCGTAGGGTGACCGGGCGGCCACCGCAGTTGTGGCAACGGTGCGGGGAACGCACCTCCCGAGTCCGGGTTCGACGAGCTCGCGGCGACTGATCGACGCGGGGCATCGTCAAGCTCACCAATAACCTCCGCCGACTTTGGCGTGCGTCCACCTTTCAGGCGGCCGTCGCGCGAGCCCTGCGGGGCCATCCAAGGACGGCGAAGCCGATCACGACCGGGAGCAGAACGACTGCGGAGGCAACGAAGCCAGCGCGCATTGAGAGTCCGAGCGCGAGGGCACCCAGGAGGGGCCCGCCGAGCATCTGGCCGACGGCATCCATCTGCCCTCCAAAGGACAAGACCGTGGCCCGAACGCGCGAGGGCACGAAGCGGTTGCGCCAGGCGCTCAACAGCGGGCCGCTGGCGCGACGCAAGGGGCCGCGAGCCCACAGCATGGCCATGGCGAGCGGGAATCCCCCGGCGAGTCCAAAGGCCACCAGACTGCCGAGGTGCAGGGCCTGGAGCCCCAAGAGCGCGCGAGCGACGCTGCGGTCGTTGGACGTATTGACGGTCCGCCTGACGACTTCCAACAAGACGAGCCCTAGTCCCAGCCATACATAGTTGTTCAGACCAAACCACGCCACGGGATCCAGAGGCCCGAGCCGCGGCATCGTGATTGTCTGCAAGAGGAACGGCGTGCTGAGTCGGTCGGGAACTTCGCTGGCCGCGCCGAAGAGAAACGGCACCATGACGATGAGGATCAGGACACGTCGCCCGCGGATCACGTGGAGTGCCTGCAGCAACGTGCGACCCATGGTTTTGAAGGTCTCGCGCTCGTGCGCGGGCAGGCGCTGGAATCCGTGCTCGGTCATGGTGAGGGCCGAGAACAAAGCCAGACACACGAACATCGAGCCGCCAACGACGAGCGGCAGGCTGCGATCCAGACTCGACAGCGCGACCGACAGCGCCGCCCCCACCAGCCCTCCGACAAGGCTGGCTTGCGAGCCCCGCATCAGCGCGTGCGGTAGTCGCCGGGCGCCGATTTCATCCGCCAGCCAGGCGGTTGTGGCCCCGCTGCGGAAGGTGATCCCGAGTCCCCACACGACCTGGGCGGCGAGGATCGAGGCGAAGATGGGGATTGCTCCCTCAAGGATGAAGGCGATGCCGGTCAGCGCCAGCCCGATGACAACCGAAAGGCGGCGACTGTAGACGTCGGCGACGACGCCGGTGGGGATCTCAAAAGCAAATGCGGCTGCTTCGACGGCGGTTCCTACCAAGATCAACTGGAGGGCGTTAAGGCCGACCGTTTCGACCTGGTAGACGAGGCTTGTGGTGACGACGGTCGTGAAGGCAAGGCCCTCGACGGCCGACATGCCCACGGAGAGCGGATAGGCGGGTAGACGTCTCATTGGCGGGTCGGTCCCGCGCGGCGCCTTCGCACG
>JAPPFO010000294.1 GCA_028875175.1 Chloroflexota bacterium
GGGGTCCCCCAACCCCCCCCTCATGTTCACCGCCCCCCCCTCCCCCGCCCCCCCCCCCCCCCCGCCGCCTGTCCAAACCCGGGCGCCCGGGACGGATGAATTTCGCGCTATGCACTCGACCGAAAGCCGTGAACGTCCGCATCCGTACCCGTCGCTCTCCGTAGCGCCTTGATCAAGGTGTCGCCGTTGAGCAGCCGCCCGCCCACGCCAGGGAAGATCAACGAATCGGCCGCGCCGTCAGAATGCGCTCTCATGCCCTCGAGAACGGCCACAGCCGCATCCGACAACGGCACCCGGTGTTCCCGCCCCGGCCTTCATCCGTGATGCCGGTACGCGCCACTCCCGTGCCTCGAGGTCGACCTCGCCCCACATCGCCCCGCGCGCCTCGCCGGACCGTACGGCCGTCAGCAGCAGCGACTCGAACGCCAGCTTGACCGCCGGCGCCGTCGACTGCACGACTCTGAAGCCGTGCACCACGCCCGGCAAGCAGCAGATCGGCGATGTCGATCGGTTGCGTGCGGAACGGCTTCGCGGCCTCGACCGTTGCGTGAGCGCCCCGGAGATCGAAACCGGCGGCCTTGCCGGCGTTCGTAATCGCGTTGACCACCGAGACGCAGACCTGCCGGCGGACCGAACGCAGGCCGCGCGGCTCGCGGCGGAAGCCGGCTATCGTCCCGGTTCGCCAGCCGCCGGGTCAAGCCGGGCGCAGGCCTCATCCATGTGCCGTTGCGTGCGCGACACCGAACGACTGTCGGGATACAGATCGGCTGGAAGCGGCATGTCGCAACGCAGAAAGGCGAGCAACTCTTCGGATCGCTGCAGGAGGGTCTCGACGCCGTCGAGGAGGTAAGGCGGTTCGTCGAGACACCGGACGGCGAACCGCGGATCGATGCGCAGGGTGCCGGCCACGCGCGGCCCGGCGGAATCGTCGACATCGTCGACCAGGACGACGTTGTCGTCGTGCAGAGAGACGGGGTGCTCCTGCACGTAGACGGTTGCACTCTCCGGTTCGAACCGGAGCTCCAAGCGCACTCTCCCCTGGTGAATACTGACCGACGAGCCGAGGCGACCGCCAGCCGGCACGCCGCCCGCCGCCGGACGTGACGCGTCCCGGCCGGGCCGTGGGTAGAAGGCGCCGCTGTCGAAGGACACCGATGAGCCACCGCCGGGGCCCGGCTCGAGAAACCACCCCGGGGTCCCGCGCCAGAGAACGAGCACCTCCAGCATCGCGGAAGACTCCCGGTTCTCCCCGCCCGCAGGGGCCACCTGCGGAGGCGACGCTACCGGTGAGCGCAACGGCTCCAGGCCGGCCGAGCAGTTGACCGGCTCGTGCTGTTGAGCGAACCAGCTGGCCCCGACCGACGGCGAGAGCTGACGCCATGCGGTGTCCGCGAACGCCGCCGGTCGGTTGGGCGGTGACGAACAGCCCGGAGCTGCCAGGAGGAACGCGGCAATGAAGACGGCCTCGGCGACCCGCATCCAAGACCTCACCGCCTCGAACAGGCAGGGCATCCCCCCAACGAGTCGGCGGCGAGCTTCTGGCGCGCCGACGGTCTGCTCTCTCGTCATGAGTGGTCTTCGCTCCGCTGTGTCTTGCCGCGCCACCACCAGGCGACTCGGTGCCGACGGCAACAGAATCCAAGGAACCATCGCAGGCGTCTCCGGACCGTACCGCACCGCCGCTGGCTCACAGCCCGGCTCAAGCTATCGCGCCCAAAAATCTGGCGACATGACCGTACCACATCGTAGCGGCGCGGACCGAACCGGTCCCTCGGAGTCCGTCCGTGCCAGCCCCGCGGATGAAGGCGAAGCGCGAGCACCGGGTTCCACTCTGCCCGTGTCGACGCGCCCAACGTCGACGCCGCCGCGAGGCTCGCACTGTTCTTGTCACATCGACAGCCGGCCGTCCCCGCCTCCGGCCGGGACCTCCTTCGAGCCCGTCGTGATCACGCCGCCGCCCTGCGACCCGAGCGTGCCTCACCACGACCTCGACGACGAGGCCCAGATGCTGCCGGACTAGTACTTAGTAGACCAAGCCCGCCTCGGCGGGCGGGATCGTACACCGCAGGACACTTCCGCCAGCCGCGCCCGTACCAGCCGCGCCAGCCCAAGATATCGAGAGCCCGGATCGGGATACAATGTGCGCAAAGCGCGACTGGTTCACGCATCGCCAAGGAGGGAATGTTGGCAAGAGTCAAGAAGCTCACCGTGGCCATGACGAAGACGCAGCTGTTTTCGGATATCGCGGAGAACACGGCGTTGACGAGGCGGCAGGTCGCGGATGTTTTCGAGGCGCTGGAATCGGTCATAGAGCGCCATGTCCAGAAAGGGGCCATCGGCGCTTGCACGATACCCGGCCTGATGAAGATCAAGGTCGTGAAGAAGCCCGCGCAAAGGGCCCGGAAGAACGTGCCGAATCCGTTCCGGCCAGGTGAGACGATGGACGTGAAGGCCAAGCCGGCAAGCAACTCCGTGAAGGTCCAGCCGCTCAAGAAGCTGAAAGATATGGCGTAGGTGTCGGCGGTACGGCTCGGCGTCCCGCTCGCGCTGCGTACTCCGGTTCGACGCGCGCGTGACCGAGGTCAAGGCGCCTACGGCCTGACCGTCGACCGCCGGGTGCGGGACGCCCCGGCCCGCACCTTGGCGGGGTGCGAAGACACCGAGATCGACATCATCGCGCCGGGCGCCGCCGCCGAGATCGCGTCGCCGTCGTCGCCCGCGGCCATCGGTACCGACGCGCTCGCGCTGCACGACGACAACGGGAACGGCCGCACCAGCTGCGCCGAAGCGCGCCGCCACGGCATCGCGCCGGTGCCCCGAAACCACCCCGCGTACCGGTACATGCGGAACTGAGACGGCGACGGTGTTGTCTGCGAATGAAGCCCGCCGGTCCCGGAACGGGAACCGAACCCCGCGGCCGAAGCGGCCGAATCCCGGAGAGGACGCCATGACCGACAGGACGACGAAAGCGCTGCTGGCCGCCATCGCTGTGGGACTATGGGCGAACATCGCGGGAGACTGGCTGAAGCCGGAACCGGTTCACGCCCAGGACACGAGGACGCTCCGACCATCGGGCAATCGCTGCGGTCCGCGCACGTGCAAACGAGCGACGGGCCGGCGGCCACGATGGCCGCGGTCAACGCCGCCATCGTCCGCC
>JAPPFO010000137.1:0-8125 GCA_028875175.1 Chloroflexota bacterium
CCCTTCCCCGCCTGGCCCGTCTTCCCCGAGCAGGACATCGCCGCCCTCGCCCACCGCCTCCGCGCCGGCGACCGCTCCGACGACGACCCCGTCATCGAGTTCGAGCAGGCCTTCGCCGCCGCCCACGGCGCCCGCTACGGCATCGGCGTCAACAGCGGCACCAGCGCCCTCGAGCTCGCCCTCCAGGCCCTCCGCCTCGACCGCGGCGCCGAGGTCATCGTCTCCCCAATCACCTTCTTCGCCAGCATCTCCGCCATCCTCAACGCCGGCCTCGTCCCGATCTTTGCCGACATCGACCCCGACACCTACAACATCGCCCCCGCCGCCATCCGGTCCGCCATCACCCCCCGCACCGGCGCCATCATGACCGTCCACTTCGGCGGCGTTAGCTGCGACATGCAGCCCATCCTCGACATCGCCCAGCGCCACAGCCTCGCCATCGTCGAGGACGTCTCCCACGCCCACGGCGGCACCTGGAACCACCGCGGCCTCGGCTCCATCGGCGACGCCGGCTGCTTCAGCTGCGGCAGCGGCAAAAACCTCTCCGCCGGCGGCGGCGGCGTCCTAGTCACCAACGACCCGCTCATCCACGAACGCGCCAGCGGCTACGGCGAGCTCAACCACCCCCGCCGCCAGCGCCGACGCCAACTCACCGGCGCCCGCCAGACCCGCCCCGTCACCGAGGAGTACTTCCCCTACGCGTCAGGCAACCGCCGCCTCCACCCCGTCCACGCCGTCCTCGGCCTCCCGCAGCTCCAGCGCCTCGATGAACAGACCGCCCGCCGCGACGCCAACGGCCGCTACCTCGCCTCGCTACTCGACGACATCGACGGCGTCACCCCCCGCCGCCAGGACCCCTTCGCCACCCGCGCCGCCAACCACCTCTTCGTCCTTCGCTACAACGCCCGGGCGTTCGGCGGCCTCTCTCGCGAGACCTTCATCAAGGCCCTCAACGCCGAGGGCATTCCCTGCCAGACCGAATACCACCGCCCCATGCACCGCGCCGACCTCTTCGCGGACGTCGACGGCGAACTCAGCCGCGTCTGGCCCCGCGCCAACGGCGCCCCCGACGTCGACTACGCGTCCATGAGTTGCCCCAACGCCGAACGCGCCTGCGCCCAGGAAATGGTCACCCTCCCCACCAACGTAACCCTCGACACCCGCGACGGCATGGACCAGATCCTCACCGCTATCGAGAAAATCCAAACCCACCAGTCCGAACTCGCCGCCTACACACCGCCAACACAGTCGGAGCAGTCCCAATGGTCGATCTCCGGAAGGTAGTGACAGACGTGTCGCGGGCTCCAAAATCGACCGTCTCCGGCCGCGGTGCTAGCCTCATTCGACTCCGAAGCACGACCGGGCTGTAGAGCCGGCAACGCAGGGAGATTCGGCCATGAGCTACCGGCCGCTGGCTGACGTTCGCAAAGACCTTCGGGTCGACTGGTACCGCTGCCCCATCGAAGGCTCGAAACTGCGCGAACTCTCCCGTCGCAGCGACCTCCAGGGCTGGTTCCAGGCCGGTGGCCACCTGTCGCTCTTTGTCCTGACCGGCGCCATTACCTACTTCTTCTGGCTCCAGCAATTTTGGGTGGGCGTTGTCATCGGGCTCTACTTTCACGGGACGGTGGGCTCGTTCTTGCGCGGTGTTGCGAGTCACGAGCTTGTCCACGGCTCGGTATTCCGGACCAAGTTCCTGAACAAGTTCTTCCTGTACTTCTTCGGCCTCTTGGGCTGGTTCGATTCTTTTGACTACGCCAGCAGCCACACCTATCACCACCGCTACACCCTGCACCCCGAGGGCGACCGCGAGGTTCTGCTTCCCCTCAAACCGACCGTCGGCAAGACCTTCCTGCTCCAGATCTGCACGATCAACCTCTGGACGCAGAAGGGCCGAACCTTCGGCCGGGCTGGCGGCCTCTTTCCCACGATCATTGGCACCTTCCGATCGGCCATATCGACGCCCGGCTCCCCGGACACGTCCAAGTCGGAGTGGTGGAACGCCTTGAATTACGACCAGCCGGACCAGTACCGCCGCTCACTCTGGTGGTCGCGTGCCCAGTTGGCCTACCACGCAACGGTCTGGGTGGTATCGATCCTGACCGGCCAGTGGATCTGGATCTTCCTGATCAGCGTCTTTCCGTTCATCGCCAATCTGGCTTCGTACCTGGTCAGCATGCCCCAGCACTGCGGCCTGCGGGACAACGTCCCCGACTTCCGCAAGTGCGTGCGCTCGAACACCCTGATTCCGATCCTCGAATTCCTCTACTGGCGCATGAACTGGCACCTCGAACACCACATGTACGCCGGCGTCCCTTGCTACAACCTCAAGAAGCTCTACCACGAAGTCGCGCACGACATGCCCCAACCCCGCACCCTCCGCAGCGCCTGGCGCGAAATGCTGGACACCTGGGAACGCCAGCAAACCGACCCCGACTACCAGTACGACACCCCGCTCCCAGCAACCGCGCAGCGCGTCCGCGAGGATGAGTCCACCGTCCTGGAGAGCTCCATCGGCGACCTCGCGCCGAAGGGTCTGAAATAGTCATGCAGAGCAGGACGAGTTTGCTGGTCGAAGGGCGCTGGGAGGAGAAGCGATGAGCTACAGGCCACTGGCTGAAGTACGCAAGGACCTCCGAGTCGAGTGGTACCGCTGCCCGATCGAGGGCTCGAAGCTGCGCGAGCTTTCCCGGCGCAGCGACCTTCAGGGTTGGTGCCAGGCCGGCGGCCACCTGGCGCTTTTCCTCTTGACCGGCGCACTTACCTACGTCTTCTGGTTGCAGCAAATCTGGGTGGGCGTTGTCGTGGGACTCTTCCTCCACGGCACTGTCGGCACCTTCTTCCGAGGTATCGCCGCCCACGAGTTGGCCCACGGCTCGGTCTTCAAGACAAAGATCCTCAACAAGATCTTCCTCTACCTGTTCAGCCTGCTCAGCTGGTGGGATGTATTCGATTACGCCAGCAGCCACACCTACCACCACCGCTACACCCTGCACCCTGAGGGCGACCGCGAGGTTCTGCTGCCTATCAAGCCCACCATCGGCAAGACATTCCTGCTCCAGATGTTCACGTTCAACATCTGGACCCAGCGCGGACGTACGCTCGGCGGCGGCGGCCTGATCCCGACGATCCTCTTCACGATCCGGTCGGCCTTCGGCACCCCGGGCAAGCCGGACCACACCAAGGCTGAGTGGTTGAACTCGCTCCACGCCGATCAGCCCGACCAGCACCGGCGCTCTATCTGGTGGGCGCGCGCGCAGCTGACATTCCACGCGGCCGTCATCGTCGTTGCCATCGTTTCCGGCCAGTGGATCTGGCCATTCCTGCTCACCTTCGTCGCCTTCACCGCGGGTTGGGCGGTCTACTTCTGCGGATTGCCCCAGCACTGCGGCCTGCGGGACAACGTCCCCGACTTCCGCAAGTGTGTGCGCTCGAACACCCTGATTCCGATCCTCGAGTTCCTCTACTGGCGCATGAACTGGCACCTCGAGCACCACATGTACGCCGGCGTCCCCTGTTACAACCTGAAAGAACTCCACCACGAGGTCGCCCGCGACATGCCCCAGCCGCGCACCCTGCGCAGCGCCTGGCGCGAAATGCTGGACACCTGGGAACGCCAGCAAACCGACCCCGACTACCAGTACGACACGCCGCTCCCCGCCACCGCCGGACGCGTCCAACTCAAGGACTTCGATGATCTGGAGCGTTCAATCGGAGACCTGGCGCCAAAGGGCCTGAAATAGCGTCTTGCCAGTCCGAGTCGACTCCTCGGGCCGCCGCTTCGTTCGAGTTGAAGTTCAGGTTCCGGGCCCGACTGACCGGGCCTGGAGCGCCATTGCAACTGCCGAGGGCATCTCAACCTGGTTCGCACCGACCAGCTTCGAACTCGGATCCGACGGCACCCCTCGCCGAATAACCTTCAACTTCGGACCCGGCAGCATCGACGCGGTCACCGTCACCGCCTGGAACCCGCCGCACGGATTCTCCGTCGAAAGTTCAGACTTCATACCGGCCGGTCCACCGGTAACCACGAAATGGACCATCCTCGAATCCTGCAACGGAACCTGCACCGTCCGAGTCAAACACCGCCTGACCGCCGAATCCGACGCCTGGAACGCCCACCTGGAACGCGCCGAATCCGGCTGGCCAGCCTTCTTCGAGAACCTCAGATCGGTGTTGGCGCCGAACGAGCGAATCCCCGGCGCGCCTGCTTAGCCCTCAAAGGTCTTCTGGCTGCGGATCCCGCGTTGAAACTCAAGGTACTCTGCCTTCGACATCGGCGCTTCCCACGACTCGAGGATCATCTCCGCTCGATCGGCGTCGCCTCGTAGCAGGTCAATGGCGGTCATCGCCATCGTCTTGCCCGGGCTCAAATACGCCGCGCTGCGATCCGCAATCGCCCAATCCACGCCATGGCCGCTCCCGGATGCACCCGCCATCGAGGGCTGGATCGTGGGCATGAGATGGCTCACATCGCCGGTGTCGGTGCAGGATCCGCTGTGGCCCCGGTATCCCACGCACTCCTTGCCAAAGATGCGCTCGACGTTGGGGATCAGGATGTCCGCCAGGCCTTGGTCATTTCGTAGCGGCAGATAGCCGGGGAGCGTGTCAACCACGGCACGCGCCCCAAACGCCAAGGCGCCGCTGTGGATGCATCGGTCAACCAGCGACCCGGCCTCCCGAATCGCCGCAGCAGTCTTGCCCCGGACATTCATCTCAATGACGACCTCGGATGGCACGACATTCACGAGATCGCCGCCTCGCGCGATGATGTGGTGAACCCTGACGCCGTCATCTTCGCGAAAGGTCTCACGCTGCGCGTCAATCGCGTCCATTGCCAGCGTCGAGGCCTTGAGCGCATTCACTCCATCCCATGGATTGCCGACGTGGGCAGCCTTGCCAAGGAACGTAGCGGTCTTGGCGATCAGACCGTTGAGCGACTCCCAGAGTTCCACCGGCTTCTCGCCATGCTTTGGCGCGCTGGTGTGAATCATCATGGCCAGATCAACGTCGTCGAATTCGCCCAGCCGGATGAGCTCAGGCTTGCCGCCAATGAATTCAATGGCGCCCGCATCAATGAGCTGTCGACGATATGAGAGTTCGACAAATTCCTCGGCCGGCACCGCAAAGAACACGATCCCGCCCGAAAGTTCCGACAGGATCCGGTCGTCGGTGAGTGCCACCGCCGCAGCAAGCAGGCCGGCGATCTGCGCATTGTGACCGCATGCGTGAGCGGCGTGGGAGTCCGGATTGGCGTGGGGATGGCCAGGAACCACGATTGCATCCAGTTCGCCCATGAGGCACACGGTTGGGCCGGGCCGGCCGGTGTCCAGCGTGGCCTTTGCCCCGGTGACCGCGAGTCCCGAACGAAATGGCAGGCCAAGGTGCTTGAACCAGCGCTGAACGCGTTCCGAAGTGGCGTGCTCCTTGAAACCAAGCTCCGGCTCGTGGAGGATCTCATCGCCGAGCGCGAAGAGCGCGTCGCTCTCAGACTCGATGCGGTCATCGACAATCTGCTTTAGCCGGTCGACGTCATTCATGAATGTCTCCGCTCGTTTTGTGGGGTCATCTGTCTGTTACACACCGAGTCGCGAGCCATTCCTGCGTGCCTCGAGAAATGTCTCAGCGACCGGTCGAGTCTGACGGGACTCAGCAGCACGTTGCGCGGCAGCCGTAAAGGTCAGCACGCGCGCGCCAGCCTCCGGCTCACACGGCGTCGGCCCTTCGCCGCGGACTGCGCTCATGAAGGCATCCGCAAGCAGGCGGTAGGCGTCGACCGGCTCGCCGTTGTAGAAGTCAACCGACCAATCGCGGCTCTCCGGCGTCGGTGAACCTTCGGCGTGGCAGGTCACCGTGGGGTTTCCGATGGCAAGAGGCTCTGTGATCAGCCAGCCCTGGCTTCCATACACCGCGAGAGTTCCCAGGCCTGGGTGCTCGGGCAGGTCATAGCCGGTCAAGAGCGTGCCAAAGGCGCCGCCGCTGAGCCGGAATGCCACGGCGTTCGTGTCGTCGACGTCGAAGGGTTCGTCATGCACCTTGCCCGAGAGCGCCGTGACTTCAGTGAACTCCTCACCCGTCACCGCTCGAATGAGGTCCACCGTGTGGCAGCCGAGGAAGTTGAGCCAACCGCCACCGCGTTCACGTGAAAACAGCCAACCGCCGCCGTATTCGCGCCAGCCCTTCACCAGTCGATCACGCGCGACGAAGACCGCATTGACGGCCCAGACGTCGCCGATTTGACCGCCTCGGATCATGTCAGCGACGTACCGGAGGTGGGGGGCCATCCGGTTGGCATACGCGCAGACAAACTGCAGGTTGCTCAAATGGGCCATAGCCGCAAGGTCGTCCAGATCACGGGCAAACACCGCGCCGGGCTTCTCATAGAGCACGTGGGAACCGGCCTGCAGGGCGATGGCGCAGGCTTGAGGCGTTCGCCGCGGCTCTAGCGTGATGAATGCGGCCGCGGGCTGCACCGCGTTGAAGAGCTCCTTGGGTGACGGGAACACGGCTTCGAGACGTTCTCCAAACTCCCTCCGCGCCTCGGCCTCAGTCACTCCGGTTGGATCGCTCAAATACACGCGAGCGACGTCGTCACGGTCGGCGAGGCGCTGAATCCACCCGGAAACGTGCCAGGCCGTCGGCTCGACGATCAGCGCGATATCGTGCGCGGTCATGCTTCAACCCAACCGCCGACGGGGTCACGTCCAGCGTCGCGCTGCCAACGGACCAGCGGGTGGCCGCGGTATTCCTGCGGAAGGTGGACCCGACGGCCGGTCACATGCGACTCCCAGGCGGCAAACACCATCTCCTGAGCCGCCCGCCCCTGCCTGCCGCTGGACGCGTGGTCCCGATCCTCCCGGATGGCCTCGACCATCTCCCTATACATGCCCACCAGCGGACGGAGCAGAGCCTCGCGTCGATCGATTGGGTGTCCATCGGCGCCAAACTCCTCGGCGGGTACCGCAATCCGCTCGTAGCTGTGCCCCAGGGCCGGGGTCATGTACGGTCCTCGGAATCTCCAGATCGAGTACGGAATCTCGCCACGGATGATCACCTGACCCTCGCTGCCGATCAGATCGATACCGGAGCCAAGCCCCTTGAACGGCAGATGCGGCCACTGACCTAGTAGGGATCGAATCAGCACGCCATTGGCGGCCCCAAAGCGAATGTCCGCTTTATCGCCGAGGAGTGGTCCTTCCTCGCGCTGGTCCGGCCGACCCTCGTCGCTGCTGAGGTGAACATCATCCAGGCCGGCCAGCCGGCCTCCGGCGGTGAAGTCGGCCGTGCACCACTCGACATCTCCAACGAATATGCGAGCCCAGTCGAAAAAATGCGTCCCGACTTCCATCAGCTCGTAGGCGGCGGTCCGTCCGCTGGTGAAGTGAATCTCGATGGCCACCAGCTCTCCAAACCCCCAGCTTTCCTGCATGAGGATCTTGGCCACGGCATTGAATGGGCTGACGCGCCGTTGGTGATTGATCGCCAGCTTCACGCCCGCGTCGTCGCACGCGTCAACCATGCGGTCGCAGTCACGGAGGGTCAGCGCCATGGGCTTCTCGCACAGCACGTGCACGCCGGCCTCGGCCGCTTCCAGCGTTGGCTCGACGTGATGCGGTCCCTGCGTGGCTACGATCGCCATGTCCAGGTTGGCTCGGCGGCACATCTCGCCGCAGCTGGCGTAGCGATCAAAGGGTCCGTAGCGCGCACTGAACGCTTCGGCCGCCTCCGGGCGAATGTCGGCCACCGCTACGAGGTCCATGTCATCCGCCCACAGCAGGGCCTCCGCATGATTCCCCGCCATCTGGCCGCAGCCCGCAATTCCGACTCGAAATGGCGCCATACAGCTACCCTTTGATTCCTGTCAGCGCGACGCCCCTGATAAACGTGCGCTGCGTAAAGAAAAACACGATCACAATCGGCAGCATGGCCGCCGTTGATGCGGCCATCATCAACTCCCAAAACGTGCCGCTGTATTGCGACACTAAGAATCGCAGCCCTAACGCTACCGTGAAGTTCTCCATCGAACTCAGGTAGATCAGCGGATCGAGAAACTCATTCCAATGTCCGATAAATGCAAACAAAGCGACCGTAGCAACTGCCGGTTTCGAGAGCGGCACGGCGATCT
>JAPPFO010000137.1:8135-18154 GCA_028875175.1 Chloroflexota bacterium
ATCCGGAATGAACTCGCGCCATCGATCCTGGCTTCTTCGTCCAGTTCCAGGGGCAGGGTCAGAAAGAACTGGCGGAGCAGGAATACCGAGAAGGCGCTCCCAAACAGGCTGGGAACAATTAGTGGAAAGAGGGTGTCAATCCAACCGATACTACGGAACAGTAAGAATGTTGGAAGAAGTGTGACGTGCTTGGGGAGCATCATAGTTGCTAGAACAAGGAGGAATAGGAAGCCACGTCCCCGAAATCTGAAGCGAGCGAATCCGAACGCAACGAGTGCTGAACTGATCGTGAGCCCGATCGTGGCCGTGAATGTGACTATTGCGGTATTTGCGAAGAACCGACCAAACGGCAGAGCGTTCCAGAAGTCCGGGTAGTTCTGCAGATGGACTGGCCAGGGGAAAATGATCGCCGGCACGGAAAAGATATCCTGAGGACGCATCAACGACGAGCGAACCATCCACAGAAAAGGAATCACAAAGAACGCGCTTCCGACTAGGATGACCGTATATATGAAGACATATTGAATAAGAGTCAAAGCACGGTAGTGTTTTCGACGAATCCGAATGGAACCCGGCTCACCCATGGGATTGGATCGGACAGCCCCATGGTCCGAAGAGCGCGCCTGCACGCTCACGTTACCTCGCCTTCGTAATAGACCCAACGCCTGGCTGCGACAACCTGACTAATTGTGAAGGTCAGCACAATCACGAAGAGCAGCCAGGCTAAGGCCGATGCATATCCGAGACGCAAAGCCACGAAGGCTTTATTGTATAGATGCAAGACGAAGAACAACGTGGCGTCGCCCGGTCCTCCCGCGGTAATGATGAACGCATTGGTGAAGACCTGGAACGATCCAACGATCTGGATGATGAGCACAAAGAAGATCGCCGGTGTCATCATCGGAATCGTGATGTGCCACAGGCGACGTATGCGTCCGGCGCCATCGATGGACGAGGATTCGTAGAGACTCTCAGGGATGCCCTGCAAGGCGGCAAGGAAGATCACAATGGTGCTACCCATGCCCCACAGGCTGATGATGATAAGCGCCGGCATGGCAAAGCGTGTATCAGCTAACCATTGCGGACCCTGGATGCCGAGCAAGCCAAGGAAGTTATTGAGGAGGCCAAAGCGTGAATTGAATACCCAGGACCACACAATGGCTGTAGCCACGCTGGCCGTCACTGATGGCAAGTAATACATCGTTCGAAAGAGTGCTTGACCCCAAACCTTCTGATTCAGCATAAGGGCGACGAAGAAGGCCATGGCCATTCCGAGTGGTATATGGCCAAGCATGTAGTAGACGGTATTCCAAAGAGATATCCAGACCTTTGGGTCGCCGGCAAACATCTCCGCATAGTTGTCAAAACCTATAAACTCCGGCGGTCTTACAAACTCGAAGCGCATAAAGCTAAGCACCAGCGACGCAAACGTTGGCCCGATGATGAACACCAGCAAGCCGATCATGAACGGCGAAATGAAAAGGTACGGTTCTACGTCGCGCCACCGCAGACGGAGACGTGGCATGAAGCTAGCCCCTCAACCGAGCCATGACCGCAAGCGGTCAGAGGAGAGCCTGGCCTGACGAGCAAGCACTGCGATGCGGGTCACTCGCCAGGCCAAGTCAGCGAGACAGCCTACTGCGACAGAATCTGATCGCCGTTCGTGATCATGTTTGCAATTGCGTCGTCAAGCGTAAGTTCTCCTGTCAGTGCGGGAGTGATGTGATTGCCGATTTCCCGGAACCACTCCAGCCAATTTGACGTGACAAACTTCAAGTCGGTCGCTTCATCGCGCGCGACCGGGACAAGATCGAGCGAAGCCGGCGGGGGATCACCCGCAAGGTAGTTGTTCAAGAGCGCTTCGCGCGTTCCAGGGGGATATATCTGGTTGTCGCCGACAAATTCAGCCGCATCGCCATCAGTCAGGAACTTGATCACGGTCCAGGTAGCGTCAACTTCGCCAGCCTGTGTGACACCGGACCATGCGACCTGATTGTAGATGTGACTGCGAATGCCAGTTTGAGGATTCGTCGGCCGCAGGAAGAGATCCCAATCGAACTTGTCAGCAATTGTCTCGCGGCCGAATGGGATATAGCCAGCGTGACGGTAGAAGAGTCCGACAGTTCCAGTGGCAAACACGGCGTCCTGGTTGCCCAGACTCTGATCCCCAACCGGGAAGGCGACATCGTGCTTTGTGTACATATCGGTGAGAAACTGAAGCCCTGTTCGCGCCTCTTCGGTGTCAAGCGTCGTGCTAAGTCCATCGTCGCTCAGGTAGTCGCCACCAGCGCCACGCACCCAGGACAGATAGTGCGACTCCCAATTCGGGGGTGCATGGTGGCCCCATTCGTTGGTCTCCTGATCGCGGAGTTGCATGGCGCGTTCCAGGTACTCGTCCCACGTCCAATCCGCCGTGGGCGCAGGAACGCCCTTCCGGTCGAGCATGGTGATGTTGTAAAAGCCCATCTGGGCGACTTCGAGGAATGGCAACCCATACACGGAGGCGTCCTGTCGAAGCCCGGACGTGAGCGGGTAGTAAATGTCGAGATCAACGCCGTCCTTTTCAATGAACGGGGTCAGATCTGTCCAGATCTCCGGCGCCTTGAGTATTGTCCAGCCTGCGGTGTCCTTGATGTTGGGAGGATCGCCGGCTGCCACGCGGATGAAGAACGTGTCCGTCGTGTTTGTCGTCGGCTTGTGATCCATGATGATGTTCGGATGGTGCTCGGCCAGCCGCTCCGAGACGAAGAGCATCCAAGCTCGATGTGGCTGGCGGCGTGGAATCCCGACGTACGGCGTCATGATCTCGACGCGCTGGAGCGTTGCCTGTGGTGCGGCTTCCACAATCTTTTCGACGACCTTCTCAACTTCCACTACCTTTGGAACTTCGATTGGGACTTCCCTGGTCACAATCTTCTGGACGATCTTCTCGACGGGAACTTCCTTCTCGACCTGAACGATCTTCTCGACCTCTTGGGTCACGATTTTCTCTTGCGTGACAACCTGCGTCTCGCCGCACGCGGCCAGGGCAACACTGGCCGCCCCTCCGCCAAGCATGGCGATCAAACTGCGTCGAGAAACGCTGCGCCTAGTTTGCGACTGTGCCATCGGTCTTCCTCCCCGACGATTGCGACAGTTGACGGTGGCCGGCTGGCGACCGTACTGATCACTGTGGTTGAACGATAAACCACTGTCGCGGAAGTAATATCAGGTCGAAGTTCTTGCTGTCAAACGACCTTCGTTAGCCGCTGCTGCCTCAACTCGACTCGCGCGCGATCAGGCGCGGTCTGGTCACGATGCTGCGTCCGTTCCAGGCCTTTGGATCCCGGAGAACGTCCCGCAGGATTCGTGCAATCCCGCGCACATAGGCAGCATGGGGCTGAACCACCTGCGAAACGCGCGGACTCACCAATTCGACCAGTGGGCTTTCACCAATCGCTACCACGGCGAGGTCGGCTGGCAATTCCACGCCTTGTTCCCGTGCCGTTCGAATCACCCGCAGGGCTGAGACGTCGGACGCTGCAACGATCGCATCGCATGTCTGGATGCAGGTGGCGAGTCCAGTTTCGGTCTCGCCGCTGAGCTGCATCACGTCGGCAATCGAACGAGCCACCGGCTCCAGTCCCACTGCCTGAAGCGCCTCCAGGTAGCCCTGTAGCCGCAGCCCAAGCAGCGTGGTCGGACCCGACGCTGCGGCAGGCTCGCTCACCAGCGCGATACGGACGCGATTGCGGGCGGCGAGATGCTCGGTCGCCAGCGCGGCCATTCGCACGTGATCCGACGTGACAAACGGCACCTGGGAGCCAGGACGGTGAACGCTCACGGCGATGCAGGGCAGACCGGCCGCGTGAATCTGCTCCAGTTCGTCGGTGCCCGGCCACGTTGGATCTCGGTCGCCCATGAGCACGATCGCGTCCACCTGTTGCTCAACCAGTGTGCGCAGCGCTTCCAACTCAATCTGCGCATCCAATCCGCCGTCCATGATTTCCAGCTGATGCTCGAGGCACTTGACTTCGGCGGCGAGCGATCGGAGGAGATTGGCCACGTTTGGTACCGATAGGGCCGTGACGATGCCCACGGCGTGCCTGCGGCCGGCTCTCAATTGGCGCGCAATTCGATTTGGTCGATAGCCCAGCCGCTTAGCAGCCGCTCGCACCCGGCGCCTCGTGGAATCGGGGATGCGACGAGCTCGATCATTGAGCACCCAGGACACCGTCGTCCTCGACACACCGGCGGCGGCCGCAACATCAGCCAGCGTGACGCGATCGCGACGACGTTGTCGGCGCTGCTCCTTCGCCATCGCGATGCGACTTATGACCCTGCGGTTAGAGCTTGCCGCCAGCCGGGCATCTCATGTGCCCAGCAACCAGACGGAACTATGCCGACAACTCTTGCCTCAGATGTCATCGCTTTCCATGCCCGAGTCGATCTTCCCGAGAAACACCTGCGTCAGGATGTCGGTTTCCTGGATCGACTCCGGCGTGCCGTCATGCACGACGCGCCCCATGTCCAGCACATAGGCGCGGTCCACGATGTCCAGCACACCTTTGATGTTGTGCTCCACCACCATGATCGTGGTCTTCAGTTTCTCGCTAATCTCCGCGACCTTCTGAAATACTTCCTTCACCACGATCGGCGCCAGCCCCAGCGTTGGCTCGTCCAGCAGCAGCACGTCCGGGCCGGCCATCAGGCCGCGCCCCAGCGCCAGCATCTGTTGCTGTCCACCCGACATCTGGCTGGCCAGGTCGCGGCGCTTCTCGTAGAGGACCGGAAAAAGGTCCAGCACGGTGTCCAGGCGCCGCTGCTTCTCGGCCGCGTCGTTCAGGTAGAGGCACCCCATCTCCAGGTTCTCTTCAATCGTCAAATGGGTGAACACACGCCGGCCCTGCGGCACAAACGCAATGCCCTCGCTCACGATCTCGTGTGTCGGCGCCGTGAGCCGGTTCTGCCGCCAATTCACGTGTCCACCCACGACCGGCGCCAGTCCCATCACGGCCTTCAGCACCGTTGACTTACCTGCCCCATTCGGACCCATCACGGCCACGATCTCGCCCTCGCCGACGCCAAGGGATACATCGGTTAAGGCGCGCACCTGGCCGTAGCGGACCGAGATATCAACCAGTTCGAGAAGCATCAGCCAGACCTGGCTCTCATGCTAGTGGCCGAGGTAGGCATCGATGACCGTCGATCTGGCGAGCACCTCCTCAACCTCGCCCGCGGCGAGCAGGGTCCCGCTGTCGAGGACGAAGAGGTGGTCGGACAACTCGCGAACGATATCCATGTTGTGGGAGACGAAGACGATGCTGCGCTTCTGCTCTCGCATGTCCTTCAAGATTGACTTGACCTGCTCCAACATCCTCGGAAAGAGCCCGGCAAAGGGTTCGTCGAACAGGTAGATCTGCACGTCCATCGCCATCGCCCGCCCGATCTCCAGCAGCTTTCGCTGCCCGTAGGACAGGTCCTGGGCCATCGCGTCGCGCTTCTCCCACATGCCCACGCTCTTCAGGATTCGCTCGGCTTCGTCCCTGTGACTGGGCTTGGCTCGTTCCAGCAGGGCGGGAAACACGCGGCGTTCCGTCAGGACCACCATGATGTTGTCCCAAACGCTGATCTGATCGAACAGCCTCACTTCCTGAAAGGTGCGTGTGATGCCGTGGTCCGGCGAAGCGTGCGCCTTGACGACGCGGAGTCCGACGTTGTCGACAACGACGATTCCGCCGTCCAGCGGAAGCAGGCCGCTCAGCAGATTGATCAGGGTTGACTTGCCGGATCCGTTTGGTCCCACGATGCAGGTCAGCCACTCCCGCAGGATTGAGATCGTCAGCTGGTCAATGGCCTTAACGGCCCCGAAGCTCTTTGAGATCTCGCGCGTCTCCAGTACGTACACGCGGGGATCGACCTGGGTGCTCACAGCTTGAATCTCCCAACCAGGCCCTGCGGCCTGAACAGCATCAGCAGAACCAGGAGGATTCCCAGGATCACCTGTCGAATCTGGCCAATGAACTCGGATGGCAGGAATGGTACGAAGCGCATGCCCTCTTCCAGCATCACGAACGCCAGGGCCCCAAGCAACGATCCCCAGATGCTGGCCAGTCCGCCCAGGATGACGATTGAGACGAGAAGGACCGACTCCAGCAGGACGAAGGAGTTGGGGTCGATAAACGTGCTCCAACTCGCAAGCAGCGCACCCGCCAATCCGGCAATCATTGCTGAGATAACCCAGATCGCCAGCTTGTAGTGGGTTGTGCGGTAGCCGAAGACTTGGATGGCCTGCTCGTCCTCGCGGATGGCCGTGAGCACGCGTCCGAACGACGAGGTCACGATCAGCCAGGCGATCAACACAACCAGCCCCAGGAAAACGAGCAGCAGAGCCAGAAACTCCAACTCGCCGTCAAAGACCCATGGACCTATGGCTGGACGGGCGATTTCATGAATGCCGAAGGCGCCCCTGGTCAGGTTTCGCCAGCTCAGGAATGTGGTGAAGGCGATGACCGCGAAACCGAACGAAACCAGCACATAGATGTCGTCGCGAAACCGGTTGAAGGCAACGCCCACGACCAGGGCGACGACCCCGGCAAGCAGCACGCTGAATGGCAGCGCGGCGAAGAATGGCCAGCCAAAGGTGGGGATCGCCTCGGTTCGTAGCTGTTCATATGACGCGTGGGATGTCAACACGGCCGTCGTGTAGGCGCCGATGCCCAGGAAACCGATGTGGCCCACCGACAGCAAGCCGGCGTAGCCGACCACCAGGTTGAGGCTCACGGCCAGAATCGCCCAGATGGCGAAGACGCTGCCGACGGTGATCGCGAACCCGCCGCCTCGCCACAGCATGAAGACGAGCGCCCAGCCGAGGACGATCAGGTTGGCCCACAGCTCGATGTTGCCCTTGGAGCGCTGCCACCACGATCGGGGATCGCGCGCAACGTCCCGGACGTTTCGCAGCGCTCCGGTGACGATACTCACGCGGTCACTTCCTGGGTAACAGGCCCTGCGGCCAGAACGATAGGAACACGATCAGCACAATGAACGAAATCACGTCCCGCCATTCGCCGGCCAGGTCCCAGATGCCGAACTGCTCCAGCATCCCGAGCGCAAAGCCTCCGACAATCGCCCCATAGAGACTGCCGATTCCGCCCACCACGGACGCAATCCATCCCTTGAGGAGCAACAGTAGACCCATCCGCGGCTGAATGGCCGTGTCGTGACCGCTTACCAGGCCGGCCAGGGCGGCGTAAACCGCGCCAATAAAAAACACCACCGCAATGATCACGGTCGTATTGATGCCGACGACTTTGGCGACTTCCTCATCGTCGCCGATCGCCCGTACCGCCTTGCCAAAGGCAGTCTTCTTGACCAGGAACAGCAGAACGCCAAAGCCGGCCACCGCCAGGCCGATGGCGAATACGTTGAAGCCCTTGATATTGGCGCCGCCGATGGTCCAGGGCTCACTCCCAAATGCTTCCGGCAATGGACGTGGCGCGGCGCGAAAGACGATGGTGATGAACGCCGTAATCGCGAGCAGGATGCCCAGTGAAGCCACCAGCATGATCAGCGGTGAGTTGGCCCGTTCGCGCATGGTCACGTACAGGCCGCGGTACAGGGCCAGGCTCACGGTTCCCGACAACAGGCACGCGACGCCCCAGCTCAAGTACAGCCCGAGGCTTGGCGTGTTCGCGACCAGTATGGCGACTAACACGCCCACCACGATCGCAACCGTGACCATCGCCCCTAGCGGCCCGCGGGTCGCCGGGGCAACGACGCGCTGGAATCCGCGACGGAGGACCCAGGTCGCCCCTCCCGTTACCAGGACCGCAACCAGGGGACTGAGGAGGACGTGGAGGTTCGCAGGATTAGCCAGAACGAGGCCCGTATAGACGCCTACGGCCGCCGCCAGGAGACCACCGATGATCAGGAGCGTTCGTGGCTGCGCGCGCCCCTGGAATCGCCGATAGCACAAGACGTGCAGTGCCCACGCGGCCACGCCGGCCGTGACGACCGCGAACAGCACGTTCACGGGCCCGCTGTTCACCGCGTATTG
Source organism: Chloroflexota bacterium (assembly GCA_028875175.1). Classification (GTDB taxonomy): domain Bacteria; phylum Chloroflexota; class UBA11872; order UBA11872; family UBA11872; genus UBA11872. Next base: position 16,174 of record JAPPFO010000137.1, read on the forward strand.
ACCGCCCAGGACGTCGTGCGATCGCAGGTAGAACACACCGTAGGCGCCGATGGCGGCGGCCGCGCCGTAATACAGGTCAAAGAACCAGACCGTGCTGTAGACAAACGTAAAGCCCATGGCCAGCAGGGCGTACACCGCCCCGACGGCCAGGCCATTGAACGCGAACTGCAAAGCCTGGTCAGGCGACTGGACGATTTTCCAGCCGATATACGCCACGATGGCGACCGCGAGAGCCATGGCCAGCAGCCGGCTCTGCTGCTCGCGAATCTTCAGGAAACTCACGACTGAGGCGTCGCGAAGCCGCGCCACGCTCATCGAGAGTTGCGCCCGACTTGACTGGTCGTCGGTTCAATCAATCTTGATATCGAGACCGTGGGGTCGGCCCATGGATTTCGGACCAACCCCACGATCATGTGGACCACGTGATCTGGCTCAGCTTGTCGGGGCGGCGCCCAGGACTCGGTAACCTCCGTTTTCCTCGGTTCGCTCGGCCACCGGCAGCACCTCCAGCACTGCGTTGGAAAGCCCGACAACCTCACCCTTCTCGTCGAAGCTGTAGTTCACGCCGATCGTGCCGCTCCAGGTGATGTCGTACATGCAGTCGCGGAAGCCGTCGGCATCCTGGTCGTCACCGGTCTGCTTCAGGCATTCGGCGGTGATATAGACGTTGTCGTAGGCCGACCCCAGGAACCAGGGGAGCGTGACGTAGTCGTACTCCGCTCTGAACGCTGCCAGCACTTCCTGGGCCTTGGCGTTGGCTGGATCCAGGTCCGGCGTAATCGCTTTGACCCCGGTTGCGGCCTCGCCCGCTATCTCAAGGGCCGTCGTGCCGATTGGGACAACGTCCGCGTAAATCGGGCCGTCGTAACCCAACTCGCGAACCTGCTTGATGATGGTGCCGCCGCTGGCTTCGGCCTGTGCTGCGATGTGCAGGGCATCGGGGCTCGCGTTCAGGATCTTGGTCAATTGCGTTCTGAAATCGGTAGTGTCGGACGGATAGCTCTCGGCTGCCACGATCTGGCCGCCCAGTTTCTCGAACTGCGCCGTGGTGGTTCGTCGCACGCCCTCGGCGTAGTCCGTGGATTCGTTGATGGTCGCCAGGTTGCGAATCCCGTCCGCCCACAGCACGTTGCCGGTGTCCACGCCCACCGTGGCGTCGCTCAGCGACGTTCGGAAGATGTAGTCCCCCGCCTCGGCAATGTCCGGGTTTGTGGCCAGACCGGAGAACATCACCACGCCTTCCCGCTCGGCCAGTGGCGCGGCGCCCAGCATCGCTCCGCTGCACGACGTACCGAGGATGATCTTCACCTCGTCAACGTCGGTCAGCTTGTTGTACGCGGTGATCGCGTCCTGCGCATTGCACTTGGAATCTTCGACAACGAGCTCGAGCATCCGCCCGTCGATGCCGCCGGCCGCGTTGATTTCGTCCACGGCCAGCTGCTTGGCCTGTACGGCCACCGTGCCATAGGTCTCACCGGCCCCGGTGACCGACTCCATCACGCCGATCCGAAACGGCCCTTTTTCTTCTTCACCGCACCCCACGGTGACCACGGCCATCATGGCCAGGAGGGCAATCGCCACTAATCGTTTGATGGATGAAGTTCGCATGTTTCTCCCTCTGCTTCTACCCGCTAACACTTCGGGTACGTTATACCTCTTTGGCCATTTAGCTCGCAAATTCAGCGAGCGCGCGTGGGTCACGGTGCCCCCCGGGCAGCTCCGCCCATGCGGGAGTCCCTCGCTCACCCACCAGCTACCAAACAGGCATGGCGATTGCGGCTAGTGCATACAAAGAGTACACTATGCCTGAAGCCTCCGCAACCCCGGCATCGGACGTCCTGGTGCCCTCCTCCGCTCCGCAGCGCCAAGTGATCCGCCGTCACCTCCCCTGCAATCCACGATAATTCCAGGTCGAAGTATGTTCGCAAATCCGCCAAATCTCGCACGCGCCGCCCCCCCCCCCCCCCGGGGGGGGGGGGGG
>JAPPFO010000137.1:18164-23554 GCA_028875175.1 Chloroflexota bacterium
GATCTAAGCCGGTACTGGCCCAAGCCCTCGTTCCCCCGGCCCGAAACGTGTAGCATCGGCACACAGGGTTTCGGCAGTCACCCGCCGGCAATCCAGGCCGCGGCGGCAGGAGAACTCGAATGGCAGTGGCGGAACCACAACTGCGCACACTCACCCCCGAACAGGTCGATCAGTTCCACATCGACGGCTATCTCGCGGTCCACGACCTGCTGGACGCGGATGAGGTCGCCGACCTCGCCGAACGCGCCGACCTCATCGCCGCCGGCAAAGCCGACCACATCCCCGAAACCAGCATCCAACTCGAACGAGTCTTCCGCGAAGGCGAACGCGAAGTAGAGAACCAGGTCCTCTCCGTCCGCAAACTCTTCAATCTCGCCGTCTACGACGACCTCCTCTGGGGCCACGTCACCAACCCCAAGATCGTCGACGTCATCGCCGACCTCATGGGCACCGACGACATCAAGCTCTACGGCGACCAACTCTTCATGAAGCCCCCCGAAATCGGCGCCGCCCAGGACTGGCACCAGGACTCCGCCTCCTGGCGCGACATCCTCCCCATGGACCTCGTCACCGCCTGGACATCCATCGACCACGCCACCACCGACAACGGCTGCCTCAACTTCGCCCCGGGCACCCATCGCTGGGGCATGCTCACCCGGCCCCGCCTCGAGCCGTTGCTGCCCGACTTGGGCACGGACGAATGGCCAGTTCGGGCAGCGCCGCTTGGGCCGGGGAGCGTCAGCTTCCACCACAGCCTGGTGTTGCATCAGAGCAACGCCAACACCTCCGGCAATCGCCGCCGCGGCTACGCCACCCACTTCATGCGCGCCAGCTCCTACAAGGACGAGGAAGTCACCGACGCCCCCAAGATGCCCCCGTTCAAGCAAGTCCGCGGCCGCTCCTTCCCGGGTCGCGTCTAACCGCGCCTTGCGTTAGAGGAGGGAGATCGGCGATGAGTTCAGAACGCCGTACGCTCACCCAGGTCCAGGTTGACTCGTTCTGGCGCAACGGCTGGCTGGTCGTCGAAGACCTGCTGTCACCTGACGATGTCGCCCGGCTTGGCCAACGTGCCGACCAGATCGCCCGCGGCGGGACCGATGCAAACCCGGAGCGAGTTCAGGCCGAAAAGGTCATTCGCGAAGGCGAAGCCGAAGCCGCCGCCCGCGAGCTCGAAGTCCGCAAGCTCTACTGGCTGGCCGGCGAGGACCACGTGCTGCAGGACCATGCCCGCCATCCCGCCATCGTCGATGTCATCGCCGACCTGCTCGACACCGACGACATCAAGCTCTACGCCGACCAGCTATTCATGAAGCCGCCCGCCATTGGCGCCGCCCAACCCTGGCACCAGGACTCCAAGTCCTTCATCGACATCTACCCGATGGACCTGGTCACCGCCTGGGCCGCCATTGACGACTCAACCCTCGAGAACGGCTGTCTCGAGTTCGTCTCCGGCAGCCACCTCTGGGGTCTCCTGAGCAACGAACAGATGGACGAGCACCGCTCGCTGATCGGAAACGACCCCGCCTACACGCCGGATCCGGGGCCGCTGCGCTCCGGCAGCGTCAGCTTTCACCACAGCCTCACCTGGCACGCCAGCCGCGCCAACACCAGCACCGCCCGGCGCCGCGGCTACGCGGTCCACTACATGCGCGCCGAGTCCCGCCGCGCCGCGATTCTCGATGCGCCGCGAGTCCCCCCGCCGCTTCAGATCCGCGGCCGCTCCTTCGAAGGCTGCGTCTAGCCGGACTACGCCGTCTCCGGAATCGAGACAGCCTGCCGCATACCCGTTTCTGACGAGCGGTAGGCGGCCTGCACCGCCTCGTTGACCCACATCCCGGCTTCGTTCTCCAGCTGGGGCGGTTCGCCGGTCAGGCACGACTGGAAGAACGCGCTGGTCATCAGGCTGTACTCGTCGTTCCGCGCGTCCTCGTCGCTAAACGTCCAGGACTTGTGCGGCGATCCGGCGTGATTGCCCTGATGCGACATCCACTCCAGCGGTTCGCCTCGGCGCGTTCCGCCGGGATTGAACCGAAGCCAACCGTCCCGGCCCCAGAGAATGAACCCGGAGTGCCGCCCCGATCCGTACTCGGGCCGAGTCACGTAGTAGCCGGCGCTGAGATTCCCCACCATCCCGCTCTTGAACTGGACGGTTACCGAGGCCGCGTCCTCAACTGGCAGCGGCTCGCCGCCCACGACACCGGTTGCCGCACTGACCGACGCGAAGTCATCCCCCGTGAGGTACCGCATCAAGTCCAGGTAATGGCAACCCAGGAAGGTCAGGTACCCGCCGCCGGAGCGTGCCTTGTCGAAAATCCAGCCGCCCTGCAACGTCTCCCACTGGTGCGTCCGGTCGTGATCGGCGATAAACCACGCCTGGCACGCAAACAGGTCGCCCAGCAGCCCCTCGGCCACGATGCGCCGAGCCTCCTGCACGATGGCCCGCTGTCGGCTCACGTACGCAATCGAGAAGTTCAGGCCCGCGCTCTGAGCCTTGCAATAGATGCGACGGTAGTCGTCGAGTTCGGCGAATCCCGGCTTTTCGTGCCAGACGTGACAGCCCGCATCCAGCGAGGCCTCGATCATCGCGGGCATGCGCCACGCCTCCATCGTCACAAGCGTGGCGGCCGGCTTGAAGTCACTGAACAGGGCGTCGGGATCGGTGTACGTCGCGGTCACGCGGTCGCCAACAGCTTCCTTGGCGGCGTCGAACGTGCCACCGGTCGCATCAAGAACGGCCACCTCGCCGACCTCGGAGTTCCTCGCCGCGGCGTAGAGGGACCCCAGGTGATTGCCGGTGGGTTCGATGATCAGCGCGACGCGCAGTGAATCGCTCACAGGACGGCTCCTGAAAGGCGCGCCGCGAACCGCGGCGCCGTGATTGGAGAGTGTGCCCCGCTTCGCTATCCCTCGCCAGACACGCGCGCGATTGTGATCTCGGCGTTTCGTGTCCAAACCTCGTTGAAGACCAGCGGCTTGGGTCGGCCGCGCACGACGCCTGGTGGCTCGACCGCCCCTTCGCGAAGTTCGTTTCTGTCGCGCCCGCGAACCTCGTGATACCACGACAACTCGCTAGCGGCCGGCTCGACTTCGCGCCGCAGAATGAACTCCACGTGGTCGAAGCTGCTGAACGCCACACCGGCCAGGAACACGCGATCGAGCCCCTGCCCGTCCCACGTGGCCAGATCCGGGACGATTACCGGCTCGGTGCAGACCTGGAACTTCTCGTTCCGCTCGTCGAAGTTGATGAGTTCGACCGGAAACTCGATGGTCACCGTCAGTTGACGAGCTTCGTCGCGATACGAGCACGTCGCATTCAATAGCGCACTGTCTTGCGTGGCCTGGATGACCGCAGGCACTGAAGTCAGCGCTTCGGCCTCCGCAAAGTGGCGAATGTCGACCTCAAAGTTCGCGTAGTGCCCGGCCAGCGAGTGCCGTCCGACAGACTCGGTGTCAGTCGACGGCCGCCTGGCAATCGGGACTCCGAGCGTCTCGGAAAAGACCGCCCGGTATTCGCCGCTCGGAATCTGGAACAGATTCTCGCTGACGATGGTGTACTCGGCCCGGCAGGGAGCGATGACGTAGCACGTGAATGGCTCGCCCGCGTCAGGGCTGATCGTCAGTCGCGCGTCCGCCTTCAGGCGGACGCAGATTACGTCGCCCCGATCGGCCAGCAGCCCGCCCGTGTACTTGTAAATCGGGTCGGGTTCGTGCGGGTGGTGCGTCCAGGTCAGTAACGACCGCGAGAAGTCAATCATGTTGGTCTCCGGCGTTGGCATCGACGGCGAGCATAACCGCGTGTGCGGCACGCAATCGACGAGCATGGCTGCTCGATGTGCGTCGCTCCTACGGGTGGGAATCTCCCGTGCGCGTTAGAGTTTGGATCAGTCTGGATGGGAGATTGGGACGATGAGGATTACAGGTCTGGCCTGCGACTTCATCAATGACGGCTCGCGGAACTGGCCGATCGTGCGGGTCATGACCGATGCCGGCATCACGGGTATCGGCGAAGCCTACCCGGTCGGTCCTGACAAGGCGGTCGCCGAGACGGTTCGCTATTTCGAGGACTGGGTGCTTGGATTCGACCCACTCGACGGCGAGCGAATCTGGCACGAGCTGTATGCGGGCAGCCGCTTTCCCACCGGCTCGGTGATCACGGCTGCGATCAGCGGCATCGACCAGGCACTCTGGGACATCAAGGGCAAGGCCCTGGATACGCCCGTCTATCAGCTACTTGGTGGCAAGGTGCGGGATCGTGTGCGGGTGTATCAGTCGGCTGGCGGCGATACGCCTGAGGCCATGGCCGAGCGTGCAATTTGGCTCATCGAAACGTATGGATACACGGCCCTCAAGATCGGTCCGTCTGCGCCTAACGGCGACGCGGAACCCTGGGGCGTTCAGCTCGATACGGCGGAGCGGCGAATGGCGGCGGTGCGCGAAGCCGTGGGTGACGCCATTGACATCGGCGTCGACCCCCACGCCAAGATCCTCGAACCCGCGCGTGCCCTGGAAATGGCCGAGCGCATTCGCCCGTACCGTCCCTTCTTCTTTGAGGAGCCGGTCCGGCCGGAGCAGTTCGAACCCCTGGCCAAGCTGGCCGGCAAGTGCCCAATCCCGATCGCCACCGGCGAATGTCTCTACACGAAATTCGAGTTCCAGCAACTATTGGCTACCGGTGCCGCGGACATTATTCAACCTGACGTCTGCGTGACGGGCGGCCTGACCGAGATGAAGAAGATCGCGGCCATGGCCGAAGCCCACTACGTGAGCGTTGCACCGCACAACCCACTGGGGCCGCTGGCCACGGCCGTGAACGTTCACTTTGCGGCAACGGCGCCCAACTTCCTGATCCTCGAATATCACGCCGACGACGCGGGTGTTCGTGCCGAGGTGCTGGTGGAGCCGATCCAGCTGGACGATGGCTACGTGTCCATCCCCGAAGGGCCTGGCCTGGGCGTGGAACTGAGCGATGGGATCCTGGAGAAATACCCCTACCGGCCGTGGCGCCGAGGCCGCCCCACGAAAGCGGACGGCATGCTCGCGTTCATCTAGCGGTGATCCCGCATACCCGGCGGCTGCGATGCTTTGGACTGTGGCCCCTGCTCCTGGGAGCGATCCTCGCTGCCGCGCTGCTGGCTGCCTGCGGCGAAAGCCCGCCAGCACCTGCGGACTCTGCCGAGTTCGACCGCTCGGCGTACGAAGACGCGATCGCCGGCGGTGAAATTTCCGTATCGGCTCGCCTTGAATCCCCGACCAATGATGGCGATGGCGACGTACGGGTCGAAGTGGATCGGCGTCCGTCCGACACGACGATCCGCCTGGCCGTGTCGATCGTTCGCGGCTCGGAACAAGTGGCATTCGAGTTGATGGAAGTCGGCAACTCGGCCTACCTC
>JAPPFO010000137.1:23564-27671 GCA_028875175.1 Chloroflexota bacterium
CCGACAGGGGCCGCCTGACACCGATGGCGAGTGGATCTCCATTGACCGCAATGCAGCCGCTGCCGACACGCCGCGCGTCGAATCGCTGGCGGCAGGCTTTCCGGTGGTCGGAGACGTTGTCACTTCAGTTCGCGCGGAAGGATGGACCAGGCGCGGCCCCGCACCGTGCCCATCCGCCGGGTCCTGCTTTGTGCTGACCAACCCGGCCTTCGAATTCGCCAGCCTCTACGTCGACGCCGACACCTACCGCCCGGTGCATATTCGCCTGGCGCGACCCGGCATGCGGGCGGCGGGCGAGATCGAGATCGATTGGATGGCCACCGGTCCCGTCGAGCCGCCGGCAAATGCCCGGCCCGTCGACGCAGGGGAGTACTCGGGGGCTCTCGGGCCTGTTTTGCAGGCGCTCGGCCTCTAGCTGCGGTCGGGTCGCTTAGTCTCAGCCCTTACGGCGACTCTGAAATCAGCGTGAAGCCGTTGACCACGCCGTGGTCGATCGGGCCGGCGTGTGCGGTCTGCCAGAACCGGATGAACGGACGGAGGGCGTCGGGGATGTCATCCTGCGCCGCCATGTCGCCCGCCATATCCACGGTCTTCACCGCGTCGTCAAGATTTGAGTAGATGTGAATGCTGCCGTAGTCGTATTCACTTGGCGCCAGCGCGTGGGTGTCGGCCTTGAACCCACGTAGCAGCAGGATGCGCTCAATGCCCCAGGTTGGTGGCGCTTCTCGAAACGCCTCTTCGAAGGCTGCTGGATCGGCGTCGTCACGCAGCTTGTAGAAGCGGATCGACACGTATTGCGGCATTGCTGAGTCCTTCCCTGAGGGTTCGGGTGGGCTGGCTATCCCAAGTGCTCGCGCAGAACCGCGCCGGCGTGGGCCAGCGTGGCCGGCGCCAGGAGGCCGAAGTTGTACACCATCACGCGGTCCGGCTCGATCTCGCTGAGCCGACGCGCCCGATCTGCGAAGCCGGGACCGTGCGGATCGACCTCGTGGTGCGCGGTCTGGTTCACGGTGATTTCAATGTCGGCGCTGGATTCACGCACCGTGCGGACCTGCGTGTCGGCGACCTCGGGATTGTTGGTGGGATCCGCGATCATCAGCGCGTCAATTGTGTCCAGCAGATCGGCGAGTCGCAGGCCGTGGTTGGCCCAGCCCAGCGAGGCTTCGCTGATACCCACACGTACGCGGCTACGGCGCAGCGCGTGGCGGATGGCCTTCACCAGTCCAACCGCCGACTGCTCACGCGCTTCCAGGTAGCCCCGAAACTCCTCGTCGGCCTCGCAGCGTTCCGCCACTAACGCGGGAAGCTCCTCCTCGGACTCGGTCGAGTCCGGCACAGCTTCAAGGCGCTCCCGAAGTTCCAGGGCGACGGACGACCGCACCTCTTCAGGATCCACGCCATGGGCCCGCGCCGCCGACATCGAATGTTCGTTGAAGCAGAGGCCCGCCAGAAACTGCGTCCACACATCCATGTGCACGAGGATGCGCGGCCGTACCCAGCCATAGGTGAAGTCCGGGTAGCCGACGTTCTCAAGCGTCAGACCGCTGATCGGGAATTGATCGCAGAGGTCGGCCAGGAATTCTGACAGGTAGGCGTGAATGTCCGGATGAGCCGGGCAGGTCGCGGCGAAACTGCGGTGACCAAAGGCGTTCTCGACGGCCGTGTCCGGATAGGCGCGTGCGAGCCACGGCTGAAACATCCCAATCATCCAGGCGCTCAACTGCATGCCGCGCGCCTGTGCGCCCTGGGCGGCTTGCTCGTAGACGGCCAGGACCTCAGGCTCGGAGTGGAGCGCCGGCTTAATCCGGCCGTAGCGCTCGGCGCGGGCCGGAAAGTAGACCGCTCCCTGTTCCGAATAGAACTGGGAGCGCCGGCGATTCCGAGGCGAGAAGGTCGCTATCGCGTGGTAGTTGGGGCAGAGCTCGATCGCGTCAAACCCATGCGCCGCCAGCCAGTCCAGCGACGAGTCCACACCTTCGTCGGCGAGGTCCCAGGGGTAGGCCCAAACGGAGAGTCGAGGGGGCACGGTAGGCTAACGCTGCTGCGAACGGCCCATCCTAGGCTACGGGTTGCGTTGCCGTCGCACTGAAGGAAGACGCCGTAGTGAACGTTCTGATGGTGGGGTCCGGCAGCATCGCCGGATTCCACTCGCGCGCCATTCGCGAGTTGGGCCACACCCTGTATCACGTGGTCGGACGCCGTGAATCGCAGGTTTCGGAGTTTGCCGCTGAGGCGGGCTTCGCACGACATGGCATCAACTTGGAACGCGGGCTGGACGATCCGGCGGTGGACTCGGTCGTCATCACATCACCCAGCGACTTCCACCGCGCGCACGCCGAAGCGGCGCTGGAGCGCAAGCTGCCGACGCTGCTCGAGATTCCCGTGGCCACGTCGCTGGCCGACGCGATAGCCGTGCAGGATGCCGCGCAGGCGGCAGGCACGCCGGTCATGGCCGCTCACACCCGGCGCTTTCAACCGGCCATGCTGCGCATGCGCGCCATGATCGCGGACGGATCCCTGACCGTTCACCACGCGATGCAGCGCTACGGCTTCATCCGGCGCCTCAACGTCAACTGGGTGGGCTATCAGCGCAGTTGGACCGACAACCTCATCTGGCATCACGGCGGCCATGCCATGGATGCCTGGATGTGGGTGTTGGGCGTCACCGAAGCCGAAGTCTCGGCGAAGCTCGGTCCGCCGCATCATCACCTCGGTATCCCGATGGACATCTCCATCGCACTCAAGACGGCCGGAGGTCTCGTCGGCAGCATTTCGCTGTCCTACAACACCCACCAGGCGCTCGACGACGCCTTCTTCATCGGCGAGGAAGACACAATCGCGGCCAACTACGCGACGGGGACGCTTGTCGGCAAGGACGGGGTGATCTTCGACGCCGGCATGACCGAAGTCGTCCCGCATGACGTCATCACCGCCCAGGACCGGGAGTTTTTCGCCGCGCTGGACGAGCAGCGCGATCCAGACCCCTCAATTGCCGACGTGTTGCCCAGCCTGCGCGCTCTGCAAGTCGTTCAGGGCACCTACACTGCGGAGTACGGCGCATGAGTGAAGACAGCCGACCCGGTCGTGTCGTGTATCTCAATGGCGATTGGGTACCCGAGCGCGACGCCGCGATTTCCATCTTTGACTCGTCCCTCGTCTGGGGCGACGCGGTGTTCGAAACCACCCGCACGTTTCTGCACGAGCCGTTCAGGCTGGACGCGCACCTGGAGCGCCTGGACGCGTCGCTGGGCGCCTCGGGTGTGCCCTGCGACGACTCCATGGAGAAGCTCGCCGATCTGACTGCCGAACTCATCGAGCGAAACCGAGCGGCTTACGACCCCGAAATCGACTTCTCGATCGTGCACCAGGTTTCTCCCGGGGTCCTGGGTCGATACCGGAGCTCAGTCGCCCACACCGGCCCCTCGGTGTTGATCTACACGTATCCCCTCGACGGCATGCTGGGCGAGGTGGCTCACCTCTACGACGAGGGCCTCAACGCCGTCGTGCCGCGGCAGCGCGCGATCCCGTCCCGGCTATTGGATCCCAAGATCAAGAGCCGGTCGCGCCTGCACTACCAGGTGGCCAATCATGAAATCGCCGCTCAGGCAGCCGACACCTTTGTGGTGCTGCAAGGCGAAGACGGCTTCATAACCGAAGGCACCGGCTCGAACTTCTTTGTCGTGCGCAACGGCGAACTGCTGACCTCGCGTGGCCACAGCGTGCTGCGCGGCGTCACCCGCGACACGACCCTGGCACTCGCCGGTGAGCTTGGCATCCCGGCACGCGAGGCCGACTTCGAGCCTTACGACGTGGCGACCGCCGACGAGGCGTTCTTCACAACCACGCCGTATTGCCTGATCCCCGCCACGCGATTCAACGGGGAACCAATCGGCGACGGAGCGGTCGGTCCGATCTATCGACGCCTGGCCGACGCCTTCATCGAGGACGTGGGCGTCGACTTCATTGCCCAGGCGAAGCGCTACGCCGAGTTGATTGCCTAGAGGCTTCGTACCGGACTAGTCGGGGGGGGCGCCCGGGGGGCACCACGGGGGGGGGGCGGGGGGGGGTTTTGCCCGCGGGGGGGGGGGGGACCCCCCCCCCCCCCCC
>JAPPFO010000137.1:27681-31749 GCA_028875175.1 Chloroflexota bacterium
TATTAGTCTCGCGCCGCGCCTTCACACACTACGGCGCGGCGCTCGATTGCCTTTAGCCCGCTTCGCTCTCCTGGCGGAGGTTGTGCAGGTAGAAACCAACGCCGGCAGCGATCAGCCCGCCCACGATTGGCCCAACCCAGTAGATCCAGATCGAGTCAAAGTTAAGGGCCACAATCGCGGGGCCGAAGGACCGCGCGGGATTCAGCGCGGCCCCTGTCAGGGCTCCACCCACGAGCCAGCTGGCGGCCAGCGTGAGTCCGATGGCAAGCCCGTGAAAACCCTTCGTGGCCTTTCCACTCACCGCGGCGCCAATGATGACCGACACGAGGAAGAACGTGAGCACGGCTTCGAGCACCAGCGCCTGTCCCGCGCCGACGTCGGCTCCCGGCAGGGGCAGCCCATAGTGCGTTGCGCCCTTGGCGCGAACCGCGGCATGCAGCAAAGCGCCGACGACCGCGCCGGCAAGTTGCGCCACGATGTACCCGGGAACCGAGCGCCAGTCAAACTTGCCAATGGCAGCCAACGCCATGCTGACGGCCGGATTGATGTGGCAGCCGGAGACGGCGCCGATTCCATAGATCAAGGCGACCAGGACAAGACCGTGAGCCAGACCCGCCAACACGACGCCACCGGTACCGCCGTCAAGCGCTTCAAACGCGACCGCCGCGCTCAGTGAGCCGATAAAGATAAGCGTCAGCGTGCCGACAAACTCGGCCAGCAAGGCGCGTGGTTCGACTTTCATGTAATCCCTCCTAGTGGCTCTTGCCGCTCACAGATTCTGCAGATCTGAAACCAAGACTCCCTGTTGTACCAGATTTGCTTCGACCCCGTGATAAATATGCTAGCTACAACTCAAGGCTTAGGAGGTCCCTACGTGTCTAAAGGTGCACGTCAGTCGGGGAGTACTCCCAGGCGCGCAAGACTCGCCTTCCCTGCAAAGCCTCCCTAGATCAAGCCTCGCGTTCTCGCCGCTGCCGTGTGATCCCAGGGCGTAATCCACTGCTCGTCGATTTCCATGCCCCAGCCCGGTGCGTCACTTGGCCTGATGTAGCCGTCCGTGGGAACAGCCAGGCCGGGAATCGGCCACACCTCGTCCAGCGGAATGCCGGGATCGCTGCCCATCCAGAACTCCGCCATCGGCGACTCCGGCATTGAAATCGCGAAGTGTTGTCCCCAGGGTGTGGCGACGGCTGCGTGCGGAATCGTGATGATCCCCGCGGCCTCGCCGATGGTGTAGATCTTCAGCGCTTCCGACAGGCCGCCGCACCACATCAGATCCGGCTGCAGCACGTCCACGGCCCGGTGCTCCACCAGTTGCCTGAACGTCCAGCGCCCATGGTGGTCCTCACCGGTCGCCAGCGGCACCCAGTTGATCGCCTTGCGCAGCTCGATATGCCCCTCAAGGTCCGTTGGAATAAGCGGCTCTTCCAGCCAGCGCAGGTTGTACGGACGCAATCGCTCGGCCAGCCTGACTGTGAACTCCACGTTGAAGCTCATGACTGGGTTGTACATCAATTCGGCATTGGGGCCGACTGCCTCCCGGGCCCTCGCAATGTGCTCCTCGACGAGGTTGATTCCGTCAATGCCCTCGTCGTAGTGCGCTGGGTTCGAGATCTTGAAGCACTTGAAGCCAAGCTCTTGAGCCCAGTCCAGGTCATCGGAGGTGCAATAGACGAGGGCTTTGTCGCGACAGGGTCCGCCGATCAGCGAATACACCGGCTGACCGAGCAGCTTGCCCTTGAGGTCCCACAATGCGAGGTCGATACCTGACTGCGCAACGGTCGCGATGCCGCCCGCGCCGAAACGCTGGGTCGATCGCCACATCAGGTCATTCAGGAACTCCAGCGCCAGGCAATCCCGCCCTTCCAGCAGCGGCCCGAAGTGAAAGTCGACAAGAGCGGCCACCGGCTCGCCAAAGCTGCACTCGCCCAGGCCCCACGTTCCATCCTCGGCCGTCACCTGCACCCACACTCGTTCCCAGGTATTGGCGCCTGGCATTCGGCCGTGCATTCGTGAGAACTCCGGGTACTTGTTGATTGGCAGCGCGCGCCGCGCGTGCGAGTTCCAACCCGGCCTTCGCGCCTTCGAGATCGGAGGTCTTCGCGGAACGTCTAGGTTGACGGCTTGAACCTGCGTGATTCGCACGGTGTTGCTCTCTCCGGGGCTGCGGGTCAGGCGGCGGCTTTGGACGCGCTTGGTGGTCCCTCAGCCTTGATCGCCTCGAGAAGTCCCATCATCTGGCCGGTTGCCAGGGCTCGGCCTCGGTGGCCCCATGGCGTGTCGTCCACCATTTTGGGCACGTGGTCGTCGATCAGGAATCCCGTGAATCCGGCGTGATACAGGGTGCGCATGGCGGCGGCGATGTCCACATTGCCCTCGCCAAGGAAACACTCGTTGAATACCGGAACGGTGCCCTGCACGTCTCGGAAGTGCACGTAGAACAGGCGGTTCTCGGACACGAAGTGCCGCATGGCCGCCAGCACGTCCTCGCCCATCTCCGACCAGCAGCCCATGCAAAAGTCCAGCCCGTTGTTGGGACTGTCGCCGATCTCCATGGCGCGTTTGAAGCCCTCGAACGATCGCATCAGCCGGGCCACGCCCCCGAGCGAAGGGACCGGCGGGTCATCGGGATGTAGCGCCAGCCGCACGCCGCTGGCCTCGGCCACCGGCAGCACCGCGTCGGTAAAGCGCGCGTAGCTGTCCCACATCTCATCGGCCGTGAAAGTTCGGCCGTGCGTGGGCGAGTCGCAGGTCACCGTCGAGGCGTCAAAGGCCGTGGCCACGGCCCCGCCGCGAATCACTTTGGGCTCGGTGCGCCAGACACCGTTCGGCATCCAGTGGTAGCCAAGAATGGGGATTCCCGCCTCGCCAATGTGGCGGACAGTCGCCTGGTAGTTGGCGATCTGCCGGTCGGTCCCCTCAAGTCCCAGCATGGCCAGGTCGTAGAAGTGATGCGGCACGTTCTCGATCGACTCGATCTTCAGGCCATGGGCCTCAACGCGCTGGCGCAGCCGCACCAGGTCCTCGACCTCCCAACGCTCGGCGCCCGGCAGACGCGGGCTATTGAGGACGATGCCGCTGACCCCCATCTGCGCGGCGAACTGCAGGATGTCCGGTGTGGGCTCGCTGAACTGGCCCGTCGCGATTCGCATTGCCTCGGCCACGCCATTCCTCCCACCGCCGGTGCGCCCTGCGGGACGTCAGGTCTCGCGCGGCTCAGCATGCCACGGGACCGGACTCTCCTGCCGGGGCCGGCCTGGGCCTTCTGGCCAGGTCGCGGTCGGGGAGATGGTTCCAAATCTCATCGGGAGGCCTCATGGCACAATCGAACGTTCGTCAGGAACGAGTAGCCGTCCGATTCTGGCCCGCGCGATCGACCGGACAGCCCGCGCGCTCGTACTCAGCCGTCTGCGAAGCTGGCAGTACGGGCGGCTTGAACTGCGCCTGCCCGACGGCAGGCTTTTTTCGGTGGGCGATGAGGCGCTCGGCGTCACGGCACGAGCCGAGATCCATCATGACCACGCGTTTACCCGCATGCTCATTGGCGGCTCCACCGGTGCGGGCGAGGCCTACATGGACGGTCTGTGGTCCAGCGCTGATCTTCGCGCGGTACTGACGGGCGCCCTTGCAAACGCGGGGCGCGTGCGGCTCGATGCCCCCATGTCGTTGCCGCGGCGGCTCTGCGACCTCTGGCGCCACACCCGCCGACGCAACACCCGCTCGGGCAGCGAACGGAACATCCACGCCCACTACGACCTGGGGAACGAGTTCTTTCGGCTGTTTCTCGACGAGTCGCTGGCGTATTCCTGCGCGATATGGGACGGCTGCGACGATCTGGGCGATGCCCAGCAGGCCAAATTCGACCTGGTCTGCCGCAAGCTGGACCTCGGGCCCGGCGACCGCGTGCTGGAGATCGGCTGCGGTTGGGGCGGCTTTGCCATTCACGCCGCGCGAACCACCGGGTGCCGGATCGTGGGCATACGGTCTCGCGCGAGCAGTACGAACTCGCCAGCCAGCGCGTGGCCGCCGAGGGGCTGGACGACCAGGTGCGCATCGTCTATTCGGACT
>JAPPFO010000291.1 GCA_028875175.1 Chloroflexota bacterium
GGTGTCGGTGGCGAGTTGATTTCGCACGACTACGGAAGTCACTTTCGCACGGCCGTGGCAAACAAACCTGCACGCCGGCGTGCAGGTTTGTTTGAAGCTCCGTAACGGCCCGATCCTTCCAATATTCGGCGCCCGCCGCAACGACGTTCAGCCCTCTCTTCCCAGCGGCGGAGTCGCTCCCTGGTTCGTGCGATTTTGGCCTTGTTTTCGCTCTTAACAGGCAATTGGGCCGCGGGTTCGGGGTCATGCAGGGTCCCGCAAGGCGCTGTATGAGCCTCCTGGCGGCCCGTTTTTGGCCCGATCGGGGCAATTGCGGTCTCTGACGCCGGTTTCGGGCCGATCCGGGGCCGGTCCCGCCTCCGCAAAACCCTGATTCGACCTCACAGCGGCCATGTTTTGAGGCGATGTCGCCGGAGCACAACATGCAGGGATCCCTGTACAGCAGCAGCGGCCCCGCCCGTTTCCGGATGCGGGACCGCCGCGGCATATAGGCGGAAGGGACCAGCGCCCCTTCCGGCGGGCTGCTTACTGTTCCAGCGGCATCACTCCCTCTCCGGCCAGGGCCTGGGTCAGGCGGATGCTGTCGCCGGAGGTCTGGCAGGGATGGGTGTGGTGCAGGAGCCGGTCGACGGCGGCATTGGCCAGCGACTTGGGCATGATCTCGTCGAAGCGCGACGGATGCAGGTTCGAGGACAGGGCGATCGAGCGGCGCTCGTAGGCGGCGTCGATGACCCGGAAGAATCCCTCGGCGGTCTCCTGATCGATCGGCAGAAGGCCTATGTCGTCGATGACGATCAGGTCGACCTTCAGGATCTTCTGCACCGCCCTTAGCGCCGAGTTGTCGGCGCGCGACCCCCTTATCAGGCGCCCCAGCTCCTCAAGCGAGAACCAGGACGCCTTGTAGCCGCGCTCTATCGCCCGGTGCGCCAGGGCCTCCAGGAAGTGGCTCTTGCCGGTGCCGGCCGGCCCGCAGGCGACCACGTTCTCCCTCCGCTCGATCCACTCCAGGGTCCGAAGCGCGCGCTGGGTCGGCAAAGGGATCGAGGACAGGTCCTCGTCCCAGGTGGCAAACGTCTTGCCCGAGGGAAGGTTGGCGCTTTTGAGGCGCTGGGCCCGCGAGGATCGCGCCCGGCCCTCGATCTCCTCTTCCAGCAGTGCTGACAGCGCCTCGGCCGGATCCCAGCGCTGCGACCGCGCGGTCTTTAAGAGCTCCGGGGCGGCCCTGCGCATGTAGGGCAGGCGCAGGGTGCGGAGCTGGGAAACGACCTTCTCAATTGCGTGCGGTGGGTTCATGCGTCACGGCTCCCGTTTGCGCCGAAGTCCCGCCAGCCTTTGAGGGTCTCCTGCCGCGGGAAGGCGTCCTCGGGCGGGCGGTGCAGCCGGCGCGGCGACCCGGCCACCAGGATGGAGGCGATGTCGCCGAAGCCGAACCGCTCGCAGTGCTCGGCCACCGCCAGGGCGGCGTCAACGTCCTCCCTGCCTTCCAGTCGCGCAAGTTCGACGATCTCGACCAGCTTCTCGCCCAGCCTCCCCGCGCCGGCGTCGCAGGCGGCTTTGAGCCAGCGCCCGGCGTTGGGGCCGATCCCCAGGAACTCCGCCTGCAGCGGGTTCTGGGGTATGGGTTCCCGCCGAAGCGCCCCCGGCGGCGGATCGCCCGCGTAGTGGTCCTCGTCGATCACCCGCGCCCCGCGCCCGGCCAGCCGGTGCCGGGCGACCTCGCGCCAGCCGCCGCCGTTCTCTGAGCGGGCGCTGATGATCAGCTGATCGCCCTGCTCCCTGACCAGGACCTTCTCGCCGGCCAGCTCGGAAGGCGCCGAGTACCGGGCCGATTCCCAGGCGATCAGGCCGTCGCCCGGATCGACCGTGCGCTCCCTGCCCAGGGCGGCCGCAAACGGCGTCCGCGGCAGGGGATGCAGGGACCGGCGTTCCTCCGCCAGCATCTTTATGGGCGCCCGCCGGGTTACCCGGTGCGCGCGAGTGTTGACCTCGCGCATGAACTCGTCGCAGGCGTCTGCCAGCTCGCCGAAGGACTGGTACTGCGATCGCAGGTTCAGATCCGAGGGAAGCAGGTCCTGCTTGGCCAGGGCGACGGTTCGCTCCGAACCGCCTTTGGTCTGGGGATCCGCCGGCATGCAGAGCTGCATCGTCGTGCCGTAGTGGCGTGCGAACCGCACCATTTCCGGGTGCTTTAACGGCAGGTTGGCGATCCGGCCCGGCGTAATCGCCTTCTGGTTGTCGGTGAGCCAGTGCGCGGGCGTCCCGCCGAAGATCGCCATCGCCTCCGAGAGGCAGCCGATCAGCGAGGGCTGCTTGCGGTCGTAGACCGGCAGCACAATCCGGTACCTGGACCAGGCCAGCCAGGCGCAGAAGAGATAGGTCTTGCGCCCGCCAACCGCCGGCCCGTCGGCCCAGTCAAACTGGGCCCAGTGCCCGGGTTCGGTGACCCAGGGCCGGAAGATGCGCCGGTTCTGCTTTTGGTAGGCCTTCTTGGCCGCCGCCACCGCGCTGCGCACGGTGCGGTCCGATCCGCGGTAACCCATGTTTTTAAGGCGTTTGCAGACCGCCTTGGCGCGGACCTTGCCGGAAGACTCGGCCACCAGCTCCTCGATCTTGGCCCGGTAGGGATCGATGATCGAGGCCCGGGGGCGCTTGAGGGGATCGCCCAGCGCGCCCTGCCTGCGCTTTTTCACGTAGGCGATCACGGTGTGGGGCGAGCAGCCGCACTGCCGGGCCGTTTCCCGGTAGGAGAGGGTCTGGTCGTAGACCTGAAGAATCTTCATGATTTCCTCGGTAGATTTCATTGGCGACTCCGCTTGCCGCTGGCGTTGGAACACCAGCAAAGTCAAGCCGGAGAAGCCCCCGTCGGGGCCGTCAACGGCCCCGACGGGTTACCTGATCGAGGAAGGCATCAGGCCATGGTGGGCAGGTTCATCGCCACGGTACGTGCGGTATCGGTGGCCGCAGCCATGCCGGGCGGTTGCTGGTTGCCAAAACCGCCTTTGGCCGTGCAGTTTCGTTTCCGCGAGCGTGCACTTTTACGTTTCCGCGGCTCCGCAGATTTCCGTAGGTGTGCAGTTTCTGGTTGCCAAAACCGCCAGTCGGCGTGCGGTTTCATTTCCGTAGGTGTGCGTTTTTACGATTCCGCCGACA
>JAPPFO010000184.1 GCA_028875175.1 Chloroflexota bacterium
TCCGTCTCGGCCAGCAACGCGTCCAACCGGTCCAGCCCGCCAACCTCGCGAACGCCCGCCGGCACATCCGTCGGCGTTGGATCGACTGCCGACACCTGCATCCCAAAACTCTGCGCCCGCTGAAACACGGCGTGCCCGATGCCGCCCAGGCCGATCAGCAGCATTGAAGAGCCATCCAGATCCAGCAGCTGCCGCTCGTACGACCCGGTATCCCATCGCCGTGCCCGCTGATCGTCCATCAGTCGCCGGCCCTGGTGCGCCAGCGAAAGCACGAAGAACATCACGTGGTCCGCGATCGGACTCGTGTGCGCTCCCGGCGAGTTCGTCACCACGATCCCGGACTCGGCAATACCCGGGCTGAGCATCGTGTTGTTGATGCCCATCCCCGGCACGTGAATCCAGCGCAGCCGCTGCGCCGCGGCAATGGCTTCCGGCTCCGGCCAGCCCAGGAATGCGTCGGCATCCACGATCTCCCGCACCTCGTCGGGATCCGTCAGCGCCATGCTGAACGTGACCCCGGGAAAGCGCGCCTCAAGCCGCTCCGCGTAATCCTCGCCGAACTGACCTGTTCCTATCACAATCTTCATCGGCCCGTCACCCTCGGTCTTTCCCGCGTCCCGGAGACCTTGGCATAACCGCTCCTCGTGGTCGACGGCGCGGCCGCTCTTTCTCCCTATCCGCGTGGGAGACCTTTGCAAAACCCCGCCTCGTTCGTGCAGGCCGCGCCGCTCTTCACCCTCTCCAAGGGGAGAGGCAGATTCCGGCGTCTTCGCCGGAAATCGGTGAGGGGTCTTCCGGGCAAGCACACTGGGGTTACGCAAGGATCTCGTTGAGGGCTACGACAGCACTCTGCCGGCCCACTCCCGCTAACCCGTGACCTCGAATCCGAACAGCGTCGCCTTCCGCAGCTTGAATTGAAGCACCACCGGTCCGTGCCTCGAGAGCGGCAACGCCTGGCTCCCATTCCAGTCCACCGGCACCCCCAGGTGATCGCCCTGGATCGACCGGCTCTCGCCCACCTCCACCCAGGCGCCGTGACCCGGCCGCGACGTCCACCCCGACCCGCGCTCCAGCGCGGTAACCCGAACCTCGCCATCAGCCGCCGTCTTCACGTTCAGCCGGACCTCGCGCCCCTGCAATTGCAACTGCGGCGTCGCGAACTCCCCGTCCCCCTCCGCGACCAGCCCCGCAATCCTCCCGCGCTCCCACGTGGCGTAGGCCGTGGCGCTTTGCAGATTCTGTCGCGGGTACTTGTGCGGCAGGTCATTCCCCGTATACGGCGTCCCAATCCGGTCGCCCGCCAGCTCCACCAGGCCCTTGCACCCAAACAGGCAGCCCGAGTCGAACGTGCCCTCCGCCCCCGGTTCCAGCACCGGACCGCCCGGCACCCAATTCCAGACGACATCGTCCGAACTCGTCGCCACCGCCAGCGACGTCGTGTCCAGCGCCCGGTCGTACAGCGTCGGAAACATCAGGTGCGTGGACGGATCCCCCGGATACGTCACCTTGCCGTTGGTGTAGATGTCCGTGAACGCCAGGTCCTCCGGCGGCGTCGTCAGGCAGGGTTCCGGCAGCGGCCAACTGAAGAAGTCCCTCGTCTCGGCCCGCGCAATCGTGCGCCGGTCCCACGACCAGCCGCGCGAATACCAGACGTAGCTCTCCCGCTCCGCATTCCAGTCCACCACGTTCATGGTGTCGCTGATGAAGATCACCACCGGCTCCGAATGCGCGGTCCACCTGACTCCGTCCGGCGATGTAGCCACAAAGAATCCGCGGTCGGGATGCTCGGCAATCCACGGATCGACGCGCTCCGAATGCTCCCGCGCCCATTGGCTGATGACGTCCTTCGAGAGCCGCCCCATGTAGAAGCACTTGAACCGCTCGTGCGCCGGCGCCTGCGGATCCAGGAAAACCGACTCCCCGTGAATCCCCGGCTCGCCCGCCAGTTCTCGCCCAAACACGATGTTCGTGGCGTCCTGCCCCTGCCACGCGTACTGGCCGCAATCCGGCTTGCGCCACTCGTAGCCATCGTCCGATTCCGCGTAACAGACGAACCCGCCCCAGTCGGGCCCCCAGCCAAGCGACGGCGCAATCTCCGGATCCCAGTGGTCCGGCGCGATCGCGTGATACCACATCCGGTACAACCCGCCGTCGCGAACGATCGCCGGCCCGCCGTTGTTGTACTCCCACGGCTCCGTACACGTCAGGATCGGTTCGGACCGTTCGGCCGCCTTTGTCCGCAGCTCGATTCCTCGTGGCACGTTCGCGTGCTCGGCGCGAATCTCCTCCGGGTCCGCCGTCTCCCAATAGTGAATCGGCGCGCCGTCCGCCCCGACCCAGCGCGGCTGCCCCGCGCTGACGAAGCGGTAGTCCATGATCGGGTGGTACGCGGCGGCGACCTCGAACGGCGGCACTCGGCCTGGAAGCAACTCAGCCATCATGGCTCCTGTAGCGAACCCCGACCCTCGCGCCGACTATATGCCCAATCCATCGGACCCGTCGTCCGACCCGACCTCAACGGCTGTGCCGATCCAGGCTTTGCGCCCGGCGGACAGGCGCACCGACGCTCCATGCGCCATAATCACGACGCGTCTGCCGAATCAGGTGCCGCACCTTGGCCGATCGCCGCCCGCACGTCATCTTCATCACCACCGACCAGCAGCGTGGCGATGCCCTCAGCATCAACGGCGCCGATCCGCTGGCAACCCCCAACCTCGACTATCTGGCCGCCAGCGGAACCAACTTCACCCGCGCCTACGCCGAAGTCCCGTCCTGCATCGGCGCCCGCCGCACCATGCTCTCCGGCATGAAGCCCTTCAGCCACGGCATGGTCGGCTTCTACGGCGGCGTCGGCTGGGCCCTCGATCACTCGCTGCCCGGTGAGCTGTCCAGGGCCGGTTACCAGACGCAGCTCGTCGGCAAGCTCCACATGTACCCGCATCGCAAGCGCTACGGCTTCGACAACATGGTCTGGGCCGACAGCCAGCGCGATAACAACGACTACGCCGAATGGCTGGGCGACAACGGAGCCACTTCGCTCGAAATGGGTCTGGCCCACGGCGTCTCGACAAATGGTTGGGTCGGCCGCCCCAGCCACCTCGATGAACGCTT
>JAPPFO010000297.1 GCA_028875175.1 Chloroflexota bacterium
AACCACGACCGGAAACAGGCGCAGGCAGTCGGTGGAGACCCGCACCTCTGGCTCTACGCCGTCCTGAACCTCCAGACGCAACAGGGCTATTCGGGCCGAGGCCAGCCCGGCGTAGCCCGCATGAACGGAGGTTTCGCGAGCCGTGTACTGGTGGACCGGCGCCCGAACGACCGCTGGGGAGCACGGGTGGAGCGCGCCATCCGGATGTTGCTGGCGCGCCGCGACGACGTGTTCCGCAGGGTGGACCAAGCGGTGTATCAGACCGAGGGCGGCTTGGCGCTCACCTGGCTCCGGGACTGGGACGACGATCGCATGCTGTCGCTTTCCGAACTGGACCCGTACTTCATCGAAGTGTGTCGACGCGTCCGGCTCGTTCGGACGGACGAGGGCGCGGTCGAAGCCTGGGTTCGACCCGCGCTGATGGCCCGGACCGACGCCAAGGCGTTCCTGGGGAATCTCGGAGACCCATGGATCCCGCTGGATCTGCGCAAGTCGCCGCCCACCGCCCTGACCGTGGGCGCGGGCGGTTTCGACTACCGCCTGTTACAACGCATCCTGTTCCGTTCCGGGGAATCCCGGAAACCCTTGGCCTTCAAGCCGCTTCCGGGGGAGTCCGGCAGAAACGCCGAACTACACCTTGCGGCGCTCGTCCGGGGACAGGGGAAGACCGAGGGATTCCACGAGCGCGTCATTCCCCTGCCCGCCGCCGTGGCGCTCGAGTTCGAGCGCGACGCGGACGAGGATGACGAAACGTCGCTTGAGCAGCTCTCCGAGCGCATGGTGGCCCACGCCGGAAGTGTGCGGAAGGTGCTGCGCCAGGCGGTAACTGTGTACCTCCAGGGCCCGGACAACCCGAGCTTCAAGAAACCCGATGCGGCATCCGTCGTCCTCCGGTTTGACCGACGGACAGACGAAGAGTTCTTCAAGCACCTGTTCACGGCCCCTGAGGCCGGTTACTCGCGCGCCGAGCTGGAGTGGCAGCGATTCCTGAAGAACACCGCGGTCGCACTTGCCCGCCACGCCTGGAACCGGCTCTCCCCGCCAAGCGCCCGGCGCGAAAAGGCGCAGTACGCCTCCGAAGTGGTGCTGTTCGGGGGCCTGCGCAAGCAGCTACCGGACGCCTTCCCGAAAACCGACCCCGCAAAATGAGGAGAACCATGGCCGAAAAACAAGCGAACAAAGGCGAACCGGTCCGTCTGGGCCAATTGCTTGGCCGCCTGTCGCACCAACTCCATGCGGGCCGCATCGGAGCCGGGTCGCTGGCGGAGTTGCGCCGCATGACCCGCTCCGACCGGCCGCCCGACTTCTGGAGGCTCTACCTCCAGATCGTGCCCGAGGCGTGGCGAGAACCCGGGGGACGCCAGGACGCGCGCGTGGACGACGCCTGGGCCGCCGTCATCCAGGGCATGGCCGAAATGGCCCCCGATGCGCTGGCCTTCGGCAGGCCGTTCGGAACCGAACTGTCCCGGGCCGGGTACTCCGAGAGCCGCTTCGTGCGCCTGCTGCGCGCAGAAAACGCGGACCTCGCCCGCGAGTTTCGGGTCGCGGCCGGATGGCTCGGGTCGAAAGGAGTGAAGGCCAATCTGACACCGGTGGCCGAACTGCTCCTTGGCCGCCCCTACGTCGGTCTCAACGTCGGGCCGGAGTACGCCGCCCGCACGCTCGCCCACGATTTCTTTCGCGCCGAGGCGGCGCGGAGCTGATTCGGTTCCATTCAAGGAGGAACGTCCGTGACGTCACGATTTCTACAGATCCACACCCTTACCGGCTACGCGGCAACACTGTTGAACCGCGATGACATCGGCAAGGCGAAGCGCCTGCCCTTCGGCGGCGCCGAGCGAATCCGAGTCTCCTCGCAGTGCCTGAAGCGCCACTGGCGGGAGGCGACCGGGGAATGGTCGCTCCGCGACCTCGGTAGCGGGAAATCCCAACGTTCCCGCCGGCTCTTCAGCCAAGTGATCGCGGAACGGCTGCGCAAGGAGGGGATGCAGGACGAGCCCATAGTGACCGTCCTCACACCGATCCGGTCCGCCGTACTCGGCGAGAGCATCAAGGCCAGGGAAACCCGCAAGGCGCGGAAGAGCGGCGACGAGCCCGCCAATCCGCTCGACCAACTCCGGACCGAACAGGTGATCGTCCTGGGAGAACCGGAGATCGGATTCCTGACCCAACTCGCTCAGGAGTTGCATCGCGATAGCGCCGATGAGACCGCGAAAGCCGTGACGAGCTATTTCAAGGGCAAGGAAACCAGGGGCAATCTTGCCGCCCTCCGGCAGAACGTGGGGATGGGTATTGACGCCGCACTCTTCGGCCGGATGGTGACTTCCGACGTGATGGCCCGATCTGATGCGGCCGTTCACGTTTCCCACAGCTTCACGGTGCACAGGGAGAACGCGGAACCGGATTACTTCTCCGCGCTCGACGACCTCGTGACGGAGGAAGGAGAACTCGGATCGGGCCACATCAACACCAGCGAACTGACGAGCGGACTGTTCTATTCGTATGTGGTGGTGGATCTCCCGCATCTGACTTCCAATCTCTCCGGCGATGCCGAACTCGCCGCCAACGTCCTTCGCCGCCTGATCCACCTGATCGCCACCGTTTCCCCCGGGGCCAAGCGGGGAGCCACCGCACCGTACGCGTGCGCCGAGCTCATGGTTGCGGAGATCGGTTCCCGGCAGCCCCGCACCTTGGCGAACGCGTTCATGAAGCCGGTCCCGCTGGGAAAGGCGGATGTCAAGGCAGAGGCGGCCGGAGCGCTGGGTGGCTACCTGGAGCGATACGACGCGATGTACGGCGCCCACGAAGAGCGGCGCTTCGCGACCATGATCGAACCCGGTCCCGCCCATTCCGGCGAACGGGTGAATCTCGCCGCGCTGGCGGACTGGGCCGCAACCCAGGTCGCGGAGTAACGGTATGGACGCCCTGCTGCTCAGCCTCCAGGCGCCTCTGATGAGCTTCGGTGGCCCCCAGGTGGACCAGGTGGGACCGACCGGGCGGTTCCCCACGGTCAGCCAGATGGTCGGGCTCTTCGCGAATGCCCTTGGCCACACACACGCCGACCACCGGCGCTTGCAAACTCTCCAGGACCGCGT
>JAPPFO010000185.1 GCA_028875175.1 Chloroflexota bacterium
CTGCCTCTCCCCTTGGAGAGGGTGAAGATCGGCGTCCCCGCAAAAAGGGGTGACGGCCCCGTACGGTGCTTTCGGGGGGTGGGTGCGCGGAAGACCCCTCACCGCATTCCGGCGACTACGCCGGAGGCTGCCTCTCCCCTCGGAGAGGGTGAAGAACGGCGTCCCCCTGAACAAATCGACACCGAACGCCGTGGCTCTCCGCCGGGGCGGGAGTAAGAGCAACCGCAGCCTCGAGGACGAGGAGCGTTATGCGAAGGTCTCCTCAAGGGCGAGGGAGCAAGAGCGGCCCCGCTTTCGAGGTGGAGGCGGGGTTATGCAAATGCCTCCGGAGAAGATGAAGGACGGCGGCCTGGGGGCCGGTGCCATAATCGCCGCGGATAGCGACAGCCCGCGAGGAAGTCCAATGCCTCACTACATCAGCATGGTCAGCATGTCCGGCAACGAACCGGCGGAGCCAGGATCGGTGGCGGATGCCATTGGCGACGGCGCGCCGGTGACGCGCCGGCTGGTTGAGGATCATGGCGGCACGTTGCACGAGATTTACCTGACCATGGGCGCCTTTGACGTGCTGATGGTGATGGAGTTCGACAGCACCCAGGCCTGCGCGCAAGCGATGCTGGCCATGCGCGAGCAGCTTGGCGGTGTGACGCAGACGATCGAGGTATTCCCCGAAAGCCAGTGGGGGGACATTGCCGAAGGCGTGTGAGCCGTGCGCCGGCGAGGGCCTGGAGTAGACGACGGTGGGTTGCGCGGAAGACCGCTAATCCGGACTCTCCCTTACGAAGACCTTTGCGAAACCCGAAGCTGGTTGCCCCGAAGACCCCTCACCGGTTTCGGCCGAAGACGGCCGAACCTGCCTCTCCCCTTGGAGAGGGTGAAGAGCGGCGGCGCCTTCGCGGACGACGCGGGGTATTGCAAATCTCTCCCAGGAGAGGGCGTATGACGCGGCTGCACATTCGAGGATGTGGGGCTTTTTTGCAAGGGTCTCCCAGGAGAGGGATTAAGACGGCGTGTCGGTGGGGCGAGGCATGAGCCTGCCGGCCGCGATCCGGGACGAGGCGACGCTGGATGAGGTGATGTCGCGTCCCAGCGCCGGGCTGATCGAGTCCGTCGCGCGCGGCGCCGGCGATCTGCTGGTGCTGGGGGCCGGGGGCAAGATGGGCCCCACCGTGGCCCGGATGGCGCGGTGGGCCTTCGAGGGCGCCGGACGCGACGGCCAAGTGATCGCCGTCTCCCGCTTCAGCGACCCCGCCGCCCGCGCCGGGCTGGAAGCCGCCGGCGTGGCCACCCTGGCGGGCGACCTGCTGGAGCCGGATTTCCTGCGCGACCTGCCGGATGCGCCCGAGGTGGTGTTCATGGCCGGGCGCAAGTTCGGCTCTACCGGGGCCGAGCACCTGACCTGGGCCATGAACGCGCACCTGCCGGGGCTGGTGGCGCGACGCTACCGGGAGGCGCGCTGCGTGGTGTTCTCCACGGCGGCCGTCTATCCGTTTGTTCCAACGGACAGCGCGGGAGCGGACGAGGACCTGGAGCCCGAACCCATCGGCGAGTACGCGCAGTCGTGCCTGGCGCGGGAGCGGATGTTCGAGTACGCGGCGGACACCTGGGGGACGCGCTCGGCGCTGATCCGGCTGTCGTACGCGCTGGACCTGCGCTACGGCGTGCTGCACGACGTGGGGGCCGGCCTGCGCGACGGCCAACCCGTGAACCTGGGGATGAGCACGGCCAGCGTGATCTGGCAGGGCGACGCCTGCGACCTGATCCTGCGGACGCTGGAGCACACCGCGGCGCCGCCGCTGACGTTGAACGTCTCGGGGCTGGCGCCGATTCGGATTCGAGACGTGGCGGTGGCCATGGGCGATCTGCTCGAGGTCGAGCCGGAGTTCGAGGGCGCCGAATCGGACAGCGCGCTGTTCGTGGACTGCCGGCGCATGGCCGACCTGGTTGGCGAGCCGATGACGCCGCTGGAGCCGGTGCTGCGCTGGACGGCCGGCTGGCTGCAAGCCGGCGGGCGGACGCTGGACAAGCCAACGCACTTCGAAGTCTGCGACGGGCGGTTCTAGGCCGGCGCGCCAGGCGCGCCGACGGCGGGATACGCAGGGCGGCAGGGGTGGGCGCCTATACTGTCGGGGCCAGCGAGCGGGGGCAAATAGACCGATATGCCACTGGAAGTGTGGATCATTTTCACGGCGCTGGTGGTGGCGGCGGTGCTGTTGTTGCCACGCATCCTGCCGCCGACCGGGCCTACGTGTACGCGCTGCGAGGGAACCGGGGCGGTGAATGAACGCTGGCCGGATCCGTCCAAACCCGGCGGCTGGCACGAGCTGAGCGGGAAGTGCCCGAAGTGCGACGGCAAGGGGCGGCTGCGTCGCTAAGACGCTGCGGCCGGGCCGTTGGCCGTTGGTCACTTTGCTTGGTGAGCCGCGAAGAGGCTTGCCCCCACTTTCTTCCACGCGAGACCTTCGGGTAGCTGGAGGCTGGGTGCCCGGAAGACCCCTCACCCCAACCCTCTCCCCCAGGAGAGGGATTAAGGCGGGGGCTCACCGGTTGGGAGGTGGGCACTGGTGGCGTGCTGGGGTGGGGTGGGGTGCGCGGAAGACCCCTCACCGGTTTCGGGCGGGGACGCCCGAACCTGCCTCTCCCCTTGGAGAGGGTGAAGAACCGCCGCGCCATCGAGGGCGAGACGGGGTTTTGCAAAGGTTTCCTCAAGGGCGAGGGAGAAAGAGGGGGCGCTCTGGAGGGGGAGGGGCTCACGGGTGGGGTGCTGGGGGCGGTTTGGGTGCGCGGAAGACTCCTCACCGGTTTCGGGCGGGGACGCCCGAACCTGCCTCTCCCCTTGGAGAGACCTTTGCGTAACCCTGGGGGTGGGTGCCCGGAAGACCCCTCACCGAATTCGGCCGAAGACGGCCGATTCTGCCTCTCCCCTTGGAGAGGGTGAAGAACGGCGTCCCCTTGATTGGATTGAGACCGAACACAGCTGCAATCCCCAGGGGCGGGAGTAAGGGCGGTCGTGCCTTGGAGGACGAGGGGCGTTATGCAAAGGTCTCC
>JAPPFO010000146.1 GCA_028875175.1 Chloroflexota bacterium
TGTGTGCGTGGGGATTACTCAGATAGTGTACATCCTCTAGGGTCCGGGGGCAAGAAGGGAGGAGTGAGCAGATTAGGTGTTAGAGGTGAGCGAAGAGGGGTGGGTGCGCTAGGGATGCCTATGTTGACGGGGTGGCAGGTTGCGCTGGGACTGATCATGGCGCTGAGTCCCCCAATCGACAAAGCTCAGGGCAGGCTTCCCGCGGACGCCGGGATGGCGGAGGGGACTGGCTGGGTGGGTTGGGTGCCGGGACATGTGGTTCGACACGGTGCTTCGAGGACTGCGCACCGGCTCACCACGAACGGGGGTGGGTCTGTCGTGTGGGTGTGCGGAAGACGGACGGGGAGGTGTTCAGGCGATTGGGGCGATGTGTTCAGTTTTGGGCGAATGTGTTCAGTTTCCGGCCCGATGTGTTCACTCTCCGGCCGAATGTGTTCAGTTTCCAGGGCAATGTGTTCAGTTTTGGGCGGTGCGCGTCTCCCCTCACGGCCCCCTTTGGCAGGCTCAGGACAGGTCTCCGGGGACGCGAGGATGACGGGGAGGTGTCAACTCTGCAAGGCCAATGTGTCCAGTTTTTGGCCCGATGTGTCAACTTTTCGGCCGGATGTGTCCAGTTTCGGGGGCAATGTGTCCAGTTTTCGGCCGAATGTGTCCACTTTGGCGGGAGAAGTGTCCAGTGAAGAAGGAGTGAGCGGAGAGTGGTGAGGGGTGAGAGAAGCGAGGCAGGGGCGCATGGTCGAGGCAGGCGAGGACTGCGGTGATCGACGTGGCGACACGGCGGGAGGATCGACGCAAGTCGGAGTGAGTCACTACCGTGGCATACGTCTCCGTATACTCAAGTCCGGCGCCCATCGATTCAGTTGCGCCGATCCGTTATCGCCGGGAGAAGTCGACTCGTGCCGACGTACGAATACGAGTGTTCGGACTGCGGTAATCGTTTTGAGGAGTTTCAGAGCTTCAGCGACGCCCCGTTGACAAGCTGCGAGGCGTGCGGCGGCAAGCTGAAGAAGGTGTTTCACCCGGCCGGCATCATTTTCAAGGGCAGCGGCTGGTACGCCACCGATAGCCGCTCCGCGTCGGAGAGAAAGAAGTTCAAGGAAGACGGCAAGGCGCCCGAGAAGTCCGACTCCAAGCCGGTCAAGACCGACGGGGCCAAGAGCAACGGGAGCGCGACCGACGGCGGGGCCAAGGCCGGCGCGTCGGCGGGCGGGTCTGACAAGGCCTCAGGCTCCGGCGGCAGTTCCGACTAGCCGGCGCTCCGGTCGCATTAGCGAGGTTCGGATATGCGAGCGGTCGTCCAGCGCGTGACGAGGGCCGCGGTTCACATCGGCGGTCACGAGCACTCGGCCATTGGCCCCGGACTTGTGGTCCTGGCGGGCGTCGCCAGGGGTGACCAAGAGGCGGACGTGACCTACTTGGCCGACAAGGTAGCGAACCTGCGCGTGCTGGCGGACGATGCGGGGCGGATGAACCGGTCGGTGTTGGACACCGGCGGCGAGGTATTGCTGGTGTCGCAGTTCACGTTGATCGCCGACACACGGAAAGGGCGGCGTCCGAGCTTTATCGGCGCGGAGGCGCCCGATCGGGCCGCCACGCTGATTGACGACCTGGGCGAAGCCCTGACGGCTCGGGGCGTCCCGGTTCGGAGCGGCGTGTTCCAGGCCGAGATGGAGGTGGCGCTGGTGAACGCCGGGCCGGTGACGATCATCATCGACAGCCACGACCGACGCACGCCGCGCCGGCAGGCGTAGGCCTTGTCGATGTCCGGCTCATCGATCCAGTCGAGCGGGGCCGGCGTGCGGATCGTGCACGGGGCCGACCAGGTGCGGCGGACGCTGCTGGCGCGGTCGCCCGAACTGGTGACGATCGACGAGTCGGCGGTGGCGGCGGCATCGAGCGTGTTCGGCGAGACGCTCACGCCCACGGCGTTCGTGGAGCGTGTCATTCGCGAGGTTCGCAACGAGGGCGATGACGCCGTGCGCCGAATTGCCGCAGAGCTGGGCGACCACGTCGGGACGACCTTCGAGATCGGGCCAGCGGAGCTTGCCGACGCGAGCCGTCGGGTCGATCCGGAGCTGCGAGCGGACATCGAGCTGGCGGCGGACCGGATTCGCGAATACCACGAGCGCGAGATGCCATCCGGGTTTGACCTCTCAGCATTGGGCGTCGGCCAGCAGTGGATTCCCGTGGACCGCGCGGGTCTGCACGTGCCGGGACAGGCGGCGCCGCTGGTTTCGAGCCTGCTGATGGCCGCCGTGCCCGCGCGCGTGGCGAGGGTGGGCGAGACGGTGGTCACTACGCCGGTGCGGTCGGAGGGCATTGCCCCGGCGCTCGCGGCAGCGGCGGAGGTGGCCGGGGTGGACCGGGTGTTTGGTCTGGGCGGCGCCCAGGCCATCGCGGCGCTCGCGCTGGGTACGGCGAGCGTGCCGCGTTGCGACGTGATCGTGGCACCGGGCAACGCGTGGGTGATGTTGGCGACGCGGGCGCTCTATGGGGTGGTTGGCGTGGACCTGCTGCCCGGCCCGACCGAGACGCTGGTGATTGCCGATGCCGCGGCGGACGCCGCCGAAGTGGCCGCCGACCTGATTGCGCAGGCGGAGCACGGAGGGCCGGCCAGTCCAATTGCCCTGACGTCGGACCCTGGAATGGCGGCCGAGGTCGCACGCGAGGTCGAAATCCAACTCGCCACGCTTCCCCGTGCGGACGTGGCCTGGGACAGCTTCGAGCGGCGCGGCGGCGTTGGCGTCGTGGACGACCTGGCCCAGGCGGTTGAACTATCCAACGCGTACGG
The DNA here is from genome assembly GCA_028875175.1 of Chloroflexota bacterium. Taxonomy (GTDB): domain Bacteria; phylum Chloroflexota; class UBA11872; order UBA11872; family UBA11872; genus UBA11872. The sequence continues at coordinate 2,792 of JAPPFO010000146.1, forward strand.
GCCGGAGCACCTGTGCCTGCTGGTGGAGGATCCGGAGGCGTTGCTGCCGCTGGTGCGGCACGCCGGCGGGGTGTTCCTGGGCAGCGCCTCGCCCGAAGTGCTGGGCGATTACGTGGCGGGGCCAAGCCACATCATGCCCACCGGCGGCACCGCCCGGTTTGCCTCGCCGGTTGGTGTGCGCTCGTTCCTGAAGGCGGTGTCGGTCGTGCGTTTGTCGGCGGACCGGGCGGCGGCACTGGCACCCGCGGCGGCA
>JAPPFO010000047.1 GCA_028875175.1 Chloroflexota bacterium
CGGCAGGGACCGCCCTGCAGATCGTGGAGACGCGCGCATGGGGCGCGGCGATGGCTGAGGAACTGCCGGCGCTGAGCGCGGCCGACGACCCCGACAGCCGGCAGGCCAACGCCGATGCGTGGGTGCAGGCGGCGCTTGAGCTTCAGCAGCTTGGCCTGTTCGAGGTACGCGAGACGGTCGCTGAGGTGACGCCGAGCGGCGCCATCGTGTTGGTCGACCGAGCGGTAGCGGTCTCATGAGGCACTACGTGATTGCCACGCGCGGGGTCATCTACCCGCGAGTGGCAGACTGTCAAGGCGGGATTGACACCGCCGTGGCAGCCGCCAGGCGCGCCGCGCACGGTGGCGAGTGGGCAGTGTTCCTGCCGGCGGACCGCTCCAACACCGCCGGGACGATGCTCGTCCGTGGCAAAGGGCGCAAGGTGCGATGGTTCCCGGCAGGCCGTGAGGCTGCCGGGCTGCCGCAGTGGGACAAGGACGCGGACCTGCGGCTGCGCAGGTTGCAGGACAGGCTGCGGGAGTGCGCCTGTTGTGGCGGGTCGGGTTGGATACCGCTCGGGCCATCGCCGGGGATCTACGCGGTTGAGTGCGCGCTGTGCGCCGAGGCGGGTGCAGCGTGAGCGACACCATCACGACCCTGCACAACATCGTCCGCCAACAGGATAAGCCGCCCAAGAAGGAGCAGCCGCTCAACACCGGCGACCTGACCGAGGTCAGTGAGCCTGAGGCAGTCCCTGGCCAGCACGGGCGCGACGGCATGATCCATCGGATCGAGTTCGTGGGCGGACGCTGCTACCGGCTGCGCTGCCGGGAGCTGAGCGACGGTTACATGAAGGTGCGGCACACGGCGTGGACCATGAGCTACATCTTCGCGTTCGACGCTGCCGAGGCTTGGGCCTACCGCGGCGAAGTGCCTGAGGTTGGCAGCCGCTTTGTGGAGGTCACGCACCCATGAAGCGGCACACGTCCGACAGAGACAAGCTGCCGGAGGTCGAGCTGCTGAAGCTGCACGGCCTGCGGATCACGGTTGAGCCCTATCCCAACGGGATACGGGCTCTTGCCGTCTACCAGGGCGATGACCGCCTGTACCACGGCGAGCCACAGGGCGCGCGCGCGTTCGTGGACGGCTACGACGTCGGCAAGAGCGAGCCGGTAAAGCACGCGGAGCTTGACCCGCGCCTGACCGACCTGGAGCTGCTGCGCGCGGCGCGCTCGATCCTGGAGGAACGGGGCGCCGACACCGAGAACCTGGGCCACGCGATCTGGTGCCTGGAGGGGCAGCCGGAAGAGTGATCGACAAGACGCTGAACGCGCAGGCCGTACCGCTCGGCCTGCGTGTGCTGCTGCAAGGCAAGGGGAGCGCGGCACGGCACGTGTACCGCGACGATGAGCGGCTGTTCAGCGGCAGGCCGGGCCAGATCGAGGACTTTCTGGCGGGCTATGCCGCTGCGGCAGCGCAACGAGAGGGCGCAGGGCGGGGCTGCTGAGGCATGCCCCTGGGGCGAGTTAGATTCTCGCCCCGCCCTATTCCCGCAGGCGCGATCAACGGCGCCGGGGGCAACAGGAGCATGGGAGCATGACTCAGGCACAGCGCTTCATCAGGAGCGACCTGGACGACCGAGGGCGCGTGGCGCGGCTGCGCATCGTCGCCGTGAACGAGGAAGAGCGGCCGTACAGCACGGTGTGGACCCTGGCGGACGGCAGCCGAGTCGAGCGCGGCTGCGCCCGTGGCGTCGCCGCCTACGGCACGCTGGCGAGCCTGGAGACGCTGATCGAGCGTACTCTCAAGGCTGATCGCCAGACCGTGGCCTACTACCGGGGCTGCGAGCGCAGCGCGCGCCGCGCCTACCGCGCCACCGGCGCCGAGCACTGGCGCGCCGCTGCCGCGGAGTGGGTCATGGCCCGCTTTCGGCTGGAAACCGAGATCCGCGCCCACCTGCGGGAGCTGATCCGCATCCGCCGGGGCACGCGCACCTACCGCGAGTACCGCACCGACCGCTACCTGCACCGGGCCGCGGCATAGGTTGCACTTCACCCGACCGACCGACCGAATCCCGACTCCCTCCCTGGAGAGGCGAAACGCGGGCCAGGCGCAAACGCTTTGGCCCGCTTGTCGTGCCGGGGGTGGCCGCCCGGCGCCTGAATGAGCCATGGCCTACAGGAGGGTTTTCAGTAATGAACAACCTCAACTCCGTTCTGATCGAGGGCAACCTCGCCCGCGAGCCCGAGCTGCGCTACACGCCGAAAGGCACCCCGGTATGCACGCTGGTGCTGGCGTCGAACCGCTCCTACAAGGACCCGGAACGCCACGGCGAGCGCACCGAGGAAGTCTCGTTCTTCGAGACCACCACCTGGGGAAAGCTGGCGACCGTCTGCCACGAGCACTTGGCGAAGGGGCGCGGTGTGCGCGTGGTGGGTCGCCTGAAGCAGGAGCGATGGGAAGACGACGCCGGCAACGCGCGCTCGAAGGTCGTCGTCATCGCCGAGCAGGTCGAGTTCCAGCCGCGCCGGCAAGAGAGCACGCGGCAGCAGGAGCTGGTCGAGTCTGCCGCTGCCGCGCGCTGAACTGGAATCGGACCCTCCACCCGTATAGGTGAGAGGCGGGGCGGCCGGAGCCTGTCACTCGGTCGCCCCGTTAACCCAGCGGTGCACGCATCTCAAGCAGTGCCGCGGGTTGGAGGAACCGTAATGCAGAACCTTCGGGGTTCGCAACGGCGGCGCGCCGAGCGCCGTGAGAACAAGCAGGTAGCGCGCGAGCTGTTGACCGACACGGGCGCGCTGCGCGCCGCCCGCGAGCGCGTCATGGTCGAGACCGCGCCCATGGCGGCGAGAAACATGCCCACCGAGCAATGGGAGCGCGACCTGTGGGGACTCTCCGATGAGTAGCACCCTGCGGACCGCAGTCGAGGACCTGCGCGCGGCGCTGGTCGACGAGGATGCCGGCAACGGCCACGTGCGTGACTGCCCGTTCGAGGTCGTCGAGGCCTGGGACGCCGCTGCGTTGGCGGAACTGAAAACACA
>JAPPFO010000206.1 GCA_028875175.1 Chloroflexota bacterium
AGGATGTAGGCCGCGCTCATCAGCATGCCCATCGTGCCCACTGCCGTACCGAACACGCCGGCTACAAAGGGGGTGATCTCGGTAATGCCCAGGTCGGCGAATCCCTGAATGCCCGCCTGGAACGACGCCCACAGCGCCACCGAAATGACGATGATTGGCATGGCCGTGTTCTCCAGACCAACGGCCAGTCCGGAAATGATGTTCGTGGCCGCCCCGGTTCGGGAAGCCTCGGCGATCTCGCGCACCGGCCGGTTGAACGCCGTGTAGTACTGCGTGATGTACACGAAGGCGACACTGGTCAGGATGCCGATCACGCCGCACAGGAAGAACCACCACGACTCCAGCATCACCAGGGCCGAAATCGCCATGCCGACCGTGGCCAGCACGGCTGTGGTCCAGTACCCCACGTCCAGGGCCCGCTGTGCGTTGCGAACCCGGTCGGGTCGGATGACCAGCAGTCCGACGATCGAGGCGAGGGCCCCGAACGACCGGACGACCAGTGGAAACAGAATCCAGGCAATGTTGTCTTCGCCGGTCGCCTTGAATACGGCGACACCCAGAATCATGGCCCCGATGCTCTCGGCGGCCGTGGACTCGAAGAGGTCGGCGCCTCGTCCAGCGCAGTCGCCCACGTTGTCGCCCACCAGGTCGGCGATCACCGCGGGGTTCCGCGGGTCGTCTTCCGGCAGGCGGGCTTCCACCTTGCCGACCAGGTCCGCGCCCACGTCGGCGGCCTTGGTGTAAATCCCGCCGCCAAGCTGGGCGAACAGGGCCACGAAACTAGCCCCGAACCCGAACCCGACGATCAGCTCCGGCGTGACCTTCGGATTCTCGAAGCCGCCGAACAGCCAGAACAGCATGAACACGCCGAGCAGGCTGAGACCTACGATCAGAATTCCCGACACCGCCCCGCCGCGCAGGGCAATCGTGAGGGCGTCGCCGAGCGAGCGCGTTGCCGCGCTGGCCGTTCGCACGTTGGACCGAACGGCAATGATCATGCCGATCACGCCCGAGAGACCGGACAGCACCGCGCCAACCAGGAACGACACCCCGGTCCGCCAGGCGAGGTCGCCGGCCTCGATGCCCTTCGCCTCGTTTTCGCCAAAGAACAGCAGCAGAACCGCCAGAAAGGCGGCTGCCACGATGGCCATCCAGGCGATGGTGCGGTACTGCCGCTGCAGGAAAGCTGTGGCGCCGTCGAATATGCGGTCGCCGTTCAGCGCCATCCGACCGAACAGTTCCGACCGTTCTTCGGCTTCCAACCCCTGCATGGCCGGAATGAGATCCGCGGGGTTTGCCGTACGGTCAACCGGCCGCGTCAGAACATCGCGCGCCAGGTAAATGACGACGAGCACCGAAACGATGATCGACGCGGGTACAAGCCAGACCAGACCTTCCAACTACGAAACCTCCCTGCGAACCATGCGTCGCGATGGCTGAGTGCATGGTGAAGCGACCAAAATTGACCTAGACATCGGCTCAGTCCTCGCCGTTTCGAACCGGTCCAACCGCCAGGATCTCGCCGAGGGCCTCCAGCAACGTCCGCATGTCCGCGTCCGATCCAATCGAGACGCGCAGCGCGTTGGCATGGCGAGGCTCCTCAGCGAAGCGGCGGACCAGGATTCGACGGTTGGCGAGTTCACGCTGAACGACGCCCGCGTCGTGGGGCGCGCACTCAACGAAGACAAAATTCGCTTCGGATGGATATACCTGGAGATCAAAGCGTCCGCGGAGCTCCTCTGCAAATGCGTCCCGCCGGACGCGAGTTGCCTCCCAGTGCGCCTCCGCCCACGCGATTTCGTCACAGGCTGCCACCCCGGCAACCTGCGCAAGCCGGCTGACATTGTACGAGTCCTTGACGCGGTGCAAGACGTCGATGAACGCGGGATCGCCCACCGCATATCCCAGGCGGATCCCTGCCAGACCAAACGCTTTGGAAAACGACCGCGTCACGCACACGTTCGGCAGCGTCCGCGCCAGGTCCATCCGGTCGCTCGATGCGAACTCGACATACGCCTCGTCAATCACCAGCAGGTTCGTGCGCTCCGCCAGCCAACGCAGTTCGTCGGCCCCGTAGTGCGTGCCGGCCGGATTGTTGGGGCTGGCCACGAAGGTCACCGCACCGCGTGCCGCCGCGAGCTGCCGCACGGGTAACTCGAACCCTGGCCCGAGTGGACAGTGCACCATTCGCGCGCCCTGGATCTCGGCCAACACCGGATACAGGGAGTAGCTGGGATGCGGTGCCACCACCCGCGCCTCGGGCCCGCACACCGCGCGGACAATGAGGTTCAGTACGTCGTCCGACCCGTTTCCTACGAAGACGTGCTCAGGCGTCGCCAGGTGACGGTCCGCCAGCCGCTCGCGCAGTTCCTGGCTGACCGGATTCGGGTACAGGCGCACGTCGTTCGTGACGGCTTCGCGCAGCCGCGTCAGGACACCAGGGGCCACGGCCGGACTCTCGTTGGTGTTCAGCTTGGTCCAGTCGCCTCCGCTTGGCTGGTGGCCCGGCGTATAACCGTGCAGCGCGGCAATCTCGGGGCGTATCTGAACCATGGAAAGCGTTTGGGGGGACCGTCGCGCGCTAGGCGGGCATACGGGACCGCATGCTACCTACTGGCCGCACATTCCGCCTGCAGCCCGCCTCAGCCCTCCCAGCCAAGATCTGGAAACGCCGCCCGCGCCCGGGCATATGTCGCCAGTGAACCCAGGTCACGGATGGCTCCTTCGGCAACCAGCCCCGGCAGATGGGCGAGCGGAGTCATTACCACCTCAATCTGCTCCGTCTCCTCGGGCTCAGGCTCGCAGACCTGCTCGGCGTCCAGAATGACGAAAACGTAAGCCAGATTGCGGTTGCGTGAAGGACTGGTCAGCAGCGTCCCCGCGCTATGCATGCGGCCAGCGTAGCCGGTCTCTTCCAGGAGCTCCCGGGCTGCCGCAGTCTCCGGCGTCTCGTCGTCTTCCACGAGTCCCGCGGGAAACTCCAGCACCACGTCACGGGCGCCGTGCTTGTACTGACGCACTAACGGGACCTCGCAGGCGGGCGTGACCGCCACCATTAGGCAGAAGTCGTTCTGATTCAGCACGTGATACTGCGAAATCTCCAGGCCGCTCGGGAGACGCACGTGCTCCAGGGTGTGGGTCAACCAGCGGTCGCTGGAAACCGTGCGCGAGCCCAGGATCTCCCAGGGTCGAAGGTCAGGCATGCGGGCCCAGCCCTGCTGGGACTAACGCGTGGCGAGTTTTGGGTACTTTCCCTACGGACACTGGGTTGAGCGCTGCACGGGCGGCGTTAGAGGATGGGCTCATCACCGCCATTAACCGCCCGAGGACTTGTTCCGTGACTGACCCCCGCGTGGAAACGCTTGCCGACATCCTAGTGCAGCACTCGACCGAGGTCGGCCCCGGCGACCTGGTCGTCATCGACGGCACCGCCAACGCTCAACCGCTCCTGATGGCCTGCTACCGGCGTGTGCTGGCGGCCGGTGGGCACCCCCGGCTGAATGTCGGCTTTGAGGAAGCGCAGGAGGTATTCCTTTCGGAAGCCAACGACGACCAGCTTGAGTTCTTGGACCCGGTTGCCAAGTTTCAGGCCGACGCAATCCAGGTCGCCATCCGTATCCGTGCCTCCGAGAACACGCGTGCCCTGGCCAACGTAGACCCGTCTAGGCTGGCCAAAACGATGATCGCCCGGCGCCCTGTCATGGACCAGATCATCGAAAACGTGCGCTGGGTCCTTTGCGACTACCCCACCAACGCGCTGGCCCAGGAGGCCGAGATGTCGCTGAGCGAGTACGCCGATTTCCTGTACGGCGCCACCAACATCGATTGGTCTGAAATGACGGCGCGGCTGGCGTCGTTGAAGACCCGGCTCGAAGCCGGCTCGGAAGTTCGCATCGTCGGACCCGATACGGACCTCACCCTCCGGACCGAAGGGCGTATCTGGGAACCGGCCGACGGAAAGAAGAACATGCCCGATGGCGAGATTTTCACGGCGCCGGTCGAGGACAGCGTCAACGGTCGAATCCGGTACGAGTTCCCGGCGATTTACCAGGGCCGCCAGGTCGACGGCATTACGTTGACATTCAAGGACGGCCTGATCGCGGAAGCCAGCGCGGAACGCGGCGAAGAGTTCCTCAACGCCATCCTGGACACCGACCCCGGCGCGCGACGCCTGGGCGAGATCGGCATAGGGACCAACGACGGCATCCAGCGCCACACCAAGAACATCCTCTTCGACGAAAAGATGGGTGGCACGGTCCATCTGGCCGTGGGCCGTTCCTACGAGTTCACCGGCGGCAAGAATCAGTCCGCGGTTCACTGGGACATGGTGAAGGATTTGCGCACCGATAGCGCGCTGTACCTTGATGGTGCGCTCCTGCAAGAAAACGGAGTATTTGTGGAGTAGTCGAGTTTTCCTTTTGTAGCTTCATATTGGACATTAGCGCCAGATCACGGCCTCTTGCGCCGGGAGACTACGGCCCCAAATCGATCGTCCTGTGGTACGATGGGTTTATCGGACAGACCACCTGATCCCGGGCACGAGAAAGTGGAGGCGGTTCGGGCATCAACGGAAAGAACCTATCCGTAACCGTCGCCCTGCCGCACACTTCCGCGCAGTGATTGGCTGGCTTCACCGGCCTCCTGGTCCTGCAAATATCAGGCACACCCGTCCCGCCGAAGCCGTCGGTTCGCTATGCAGCCACATCGTCGTGGTGAACGAGCCCGCCACTCGGTCGGCGAAGGAGCTCTAAGCCGGATGGCGTATACGGCCAAGGACATCCAGGTGCTCGAGGGCCTCGAAGCCGTACGCCGTCGACCCGGCATGTATATCGGCAGTACCGACGCCCGCGGGCTGCATCAGCTTGTGTACGAAGTCGTCGACAACGGTGTGGACGAAGCCCTGGCCAACCGAGCATCCAAGGTGGAAATCGTTATCACCCGCGAGGGGTGGGTCCGCGTCACGGACGATGGCTCGGGCATCCCGGTTGACGAACATCCCAAGGTCAAGCGCCCCGCGCTTGAAGTCGTCATGACCACCCTGCACGCCGGCGGCAAGTTCGATAACGGCGCGTACAAGGTGTCGGGAGGCCTGCACGGCGTTGGCGTCTCCGTTGTCAACGCCGTCTCCAGCCGTATGCGCGTCAAGGTCCGCCGCGACGGCTTTTGCTGGACTCAGGAATACGAGCGCGGCGCGCCGACAGGCGATGTCGTCAAAGGCGGACGGACCAGAGCACACGGCACCGAGGTCGAGTTTCTGGCCGACGATCAGATCTTCGAAACTCTCGACTACAGCTTCGACATCTTGGACCAGCGCATCCGCGAGATGGCCTTTCTGGCAGGCGGCACCACCATGCGCCTGGTGGACGAGCGGACGGACCGGCAGGCGACCTACCACTTCGAGGGCGGTGTCACCTCGTTTGTCCGCCGCCTCACCCGCCGGCGCGGCCGTCTGCACCCCGACCCGATCGTGCTGCGCGGCCGGGTGGAAACCACCCAGGTCGAAGTTGCGCTGGCCTATTGCGACACCGTGTCGGAACAGATTCACACCTTCGCCAACACCATTCGCAACATCGACGGTGGAACCCACCTCACCGGCTTCCGAGCCGCCCTTACTCGCTCGCTCAACGACTACGCCCGCAAGAGCGGGCAACTCAAGGACAGTGACCCAAACCTCACCGGCGACGACGTTCGCGAAGGGCTAACCGCCATCGTCAGCGTGATGATCCCCGAGCCGCAGTTCGAGGGCCAGACCAAGGCCCGCCTGGGCAACAGCGAAGTCGCCGGCCACGTTCAGTCCGTGGTCAACGACCAACTCGGCACATATCTGCACGAGCACCCCAGCGAGGCCCGCAAGATCGTGGAAAAGACCAAGCTCGCCGCCCGCGCGCGCGTTGCCGCGCAGAAGGCGCGCGACCTGGTGGTTCGCAAGGGGGCGTTGGACGGATTTGCCCTGCCGGGCAAGCTGGCCGACTGCCAGGAGCGCAATCCCGAGCGTTGCGAACTCTTCATCGTTGAGGGCGACTCGGCGGGCGGCAACGCCAAGCAGGGCCGTGACCGGCGCTTCCAGGCCATCCTGCCGATCCGCGGCAAGATCCTGAACGTCGAGAAGGCGCGGGTCGACAAGGTGCTCTCGAACGAGTCGATCCGCAACATCATCACGGCCGTCGGCGGCGGCGTCGGCCTTGAGTTTGACGTCACCAAGATTCGCTACGGCCGCGTCGTCATCATGACCGATGCCGACGTGGACGGCTCCCACATCCGCACGCTGCTACTCACGTTCTTTTACCGTGAGATGAAGCCGCTGATTGAACACGGCAACCTTTTCATCGCGCAGCCCCCGCTCTTCCGCGTCGGCAACTCCCGGCGCGCCGAATACGCCTACAGCGAAGATGAGCGCGACCGCTTGCTTCGCCAGATTTCAGGCAGGGTTAGCGTGCAGCGCTATAAGGGCCTCGGTGAGATGAACGCTGAGCAACTCTGGGAAACCACCATGAACCCGGAGGACCGGCATATTCTGCAGGTTGGGATGAACGGCAACGGTGACGCACACGTCGACCAAGTGTTCTCGCGGCTGATGGGCACGGACGTGGGCGAGCGCCGCCGCTTCATCATCAACCGCGCTCGCACGGTCCGAAACCTGGACGTCTGACGATCCACGCATGACGGCCGCCGCCGAGAGTCCGGCCATCGCCCTGGATGTCATGGGCGGAGACCGGGCGCCGGAGGCCACTATTGACGGCGCAATCGGCTGGACAAAGTCAACCGGCCAACGCGCCATCCTGGTCGGTGACGTCGATGTCATGCGCGCTCTGCTGTCGAGCGGCGGCGAGGATCCCTCAGCCTGGCGCCTGGAATCGGGGCCAACCACCATCGGCATGAACGAACACCCGGTACAGGCGGTGCGATCCACCCGGGACGCCTCGATTCGACGCTGCGCGGAGCTCGTCCGCTCCAGGGAGGCCCAGGCCCTCGTATCGATGGGCAACACCGGCGCCACGATGGCGGCCGGCGTCCTGGTGGTAGGACGTGCGGCTGGCGTGGACCGGCCCGGGCTGGCGGTCCTCATCCCCGGTCGCGATTCGCCTACGCTGCTCATTGATGTCGGCGCCAACGCCGAGGCCCGCCCCGAACACCTGCGCGACTTTGGCCTGATGGGCGAGGTTTACCTGCGCCAGGTGCTCGGCACGCCGAACCCCCGCGCCGGGGTGTTGAGCATCGGCGAGGAAGCCACCAAGGGCAGCCCACTGACCCTCGCGGCCGCCGAACTCCTGGCCGCCTCGCCGCTTGAATTTGTCGGCAATATCGAGCCGGGCGGGCTCTTCAATAGCAGCGCTGATGTGGTGGTCTGCGACGGCTTCACAGGCAACCTGGTCCTAAAGTCCTTCGAGGCCACGGCTGAGTTTGCGGTGGGTGAGCTTCGCGCCGCTGTTCGACGCCGTCCCTACACGCTTCCCGGGGTAGTCTTCATGTATCCAGCCTTCCGCGCGGTACGGCGTCGCACCGACTACGCGCAATACGGCGGTACACCGCTGCTCGGTGTCAACGGCGTGGTCATCATTGGACACGGACGATCGAACGCCATGGCGGTGGAAAACGCGCTCAATGCCGCGGCCCGTGCCGTCGAGTCCCGCGTCGTCGAGCGCGTCTCGGACGGACTAGCCTTAATAGACCGGTAACCCCACCCAAGCGGTCGGCGGCAACCCCATACACGTTGGAGACAGTTCCGCCCATGTCCGCGCCGATACGCCGCCGCCTCATTCCTCGCTCTGTCCAAGAGGGCTGGGATGAGGGCTTTTGGCTCCCGCGCCGCCGACTGCTTGGCCTGCTTGCGGCCACTTCCGCCGCCCCGGCCCTGAGCGCGTGCGACGTCTGGAACCTGGTTGGTCGGCCCAACGACCGAAGTCCCGGCGGGTCACCTCTCTCGATTCCCGCGCTGCGCGCGCGCAGCTTCCCGCCCTCAGAGATTCGCCTGCACAAGGTGACGGCGCGCCTGGACGACTACACCTCGTACGTGATGAGCTACGACTCCGACGGTCTGCACATTACGGGCATGGCCACCATCCCGGCCGGACAAGGCCCCTTTCCGGTCGTCCTGCTCAATCACGGCTACGTGCTGCCAAGCCAGTACGCCACCGGCGTGGGCACGCGCGTCATGGCCGACGCCCTGGCCCGGCGCGGCGTGGTGACGCTTGCCACGGACTATCGCGGGCTCGGCGGTTCGCAAGACGACTCGCGGCTCAACATCGGCGCTCGGCTGGAATTCGTGATCGACGTTCTCAACCTGGCGGCGGCGGCGCGAGAATTCCCCGAAGCTCAGCCGGGTCGCATTGGCATTTGGGGGCATAGTCTCGGCGGCGAACTGGCCATCCGCGCTGGCGTCGTAGACCCCTGGATTGGCCCGATAGCGCTCTGGGCGCCGCTCAGCGTCTGGCTTGACGACATCTCCGACTACTACCGGGTCCCAACCTCCCGCTCAAGCGACCAGTTGCGCGCCGCCCTGTCCGCAGGGAACTATCTCGAAAGGCTGACGGGCCCGGTGGACATTCACCAGGGCGGGAACGATCTGGCGGTCAACCCTGCGTGGGCGTCAAAGCTCCGCCATGCTCTGGGGGAGGCCGGCGTGGCAAGTAACCTCTACCTCTACCCCGGCGTGGGACATCTGCTGAACGCCAGCGCTCAGACCGTCGTCCGCAACAGCGCCGAGTTCTTGCAGCGAAACCTGTCGGCAACACGCTAGGAGTCACCGGCCGTGCCTGCCCTGTTTCAGGCCGCCGACCAGGTGTCCGCCAACGTCGGTCGACGCATAGACGCGGCCCCCGCCGCCGCGATATTGGCCATTGCCGCGCTCGCCGCCACCCAGCCCCTGGACGCCGACCTCTGGGTTCACCTTAATAACGGTCGCTTCATCGCCAGCCGGGGCGAACTCCCCTATCCCGATCCATTCACCTTTAGCGCCGGGGACGCGGTATGGACCGTCCACGAGTGGCTTCCCGCCCTGATTATTTTTCAACTGGTGGATCTGGGCGGAGTCATAGTCGCAGTCCTGGGTATAGCCGCTGTCTACGCCCTCATCTGGAGCCTGCTTGAGCGCACGCTCGCAGCCTACGGCGTCGGCCCATGGATGCGAACCGCCGGTCTGGTTACGGCATCCCTGCCGCTGTATCCGTTCGCGGGCATCCGTCCGCTGGCGTTCGGACTCCTGGCCGCGGCCTTGGCCGCCGCCCTGGCGTTGCATCATCGGCGCACCGGCTCGCATTGGGTGTGGCTGCTACCGTTCGTGTTCGTCCTCTGGGGGAACGTGCATGCCTCATTCCCCATCGGCTTCGCCCTGCTCGGCGCCCTCCTTTTCGAAGCACTCTGGGCACGATCCCCAATTCCCTACATCGGTCCCCGCCCCCACACACGCCTTGCACACTTTGCCGCCGTTGTGGCCCTGTCGGTCGTCGCACCGGCCCTCAACCCATCGGGACTCCGCCTGCTTGCCCAGCCATTCTTTCAATGGGGCGGCGAGTTTCGCCGCTTCAACAGCGATTGGCGGCCACCCGCGATCTACAGCGAGACCTGGTGGTTCTTCTCGGCCTTTCTCGTTCTGACCGGCCTGCTGCTCATCCTGCGACGCGGTCGTGTCACCCCTATCGATGTCCTGGTGCTGGTCGTCGTGGTGGCCGCTGGCTACAGCACACGCAAAGTCATGCCCTTCGCCGCGGTTCTGGCGCCGTTGCTGCTGGCTAGCCCACTCGGGCTGACCGGCGCCGCTCGCCCGCATCCGCCGGCCTGGGCAATTCGCGCCGCCGCGGCGCTGACAGTGGCCGCGGCCGTTGGTTTCGCCGTCGCCATCAGCCCGCGCACGCTCGAGGGGCCAACCGTCGTGCCCATGCCGGACGCCGCCCGCGACCTTGTCGCTGGCACCGAAGCGACGCGAATCTTCGGCACCTACCATTGGGGCGCCTTCCTCACCTGGACTCTATGGCCGGATGCGCTTGTGTTCATCGACGGCCGCTTCGACCTCTTTGTGCCCGATACGCTCGCCGACTACCTCGCGGTCACAAGTCTCGAACCAGGCTGGCGCCAGGAACTTATGGACATAGACCCAGACGCCGTGGTCGTCCAAACTGACTCGCTGCTGGCGCGTCGATTGGCCCAGCGGGGGTCAGGCTGGCGTGACATCGGCGGCGATTCCATTGCTCGTGTATTCCTCTCCGACCGCGTCGAATCCGCTTGAGACCGCTGCGATGTTCCACGTGAAACATTCGACCCGGAAACCTGCCTTGGGTCGCCATTGACCCGAAAGCACCACGGCGACCAGGGTCAGACCAGCCTTTTCGACGGCGCCCGCGTATCAAAGACCGACGACCGTATCGCCGCGCTTGGGTCGGTTGACGAGTTGAATTCCGCGCTCGGTGTTGCCATGAGTTCCTGCCCGGCGGGTGATCACCTGGACCGTTTGGCCTGGGTGCAGACCCGGCTGTTCACCCTGGGCTCGGATCTGGCCAACCCCGGCGGAAGGGCCCGTGGTGACTGCATCACGTCGTCGGACGTAGCGGCGCTGGACGCGTGGCTTGACGGCTACCGCGCAGATCTACCGCTGCTGCAACACTTCATCCTGCCCGGCGGTACGCCTGCGGCGGCCAGCGTCAACCTGGCCCGGACCATTTGCCGCCGCGCCGAGCGCGAAGTCTTCCGACTCGCGTCGGAATCCGCTGTAAGCCCCGAGGTTCCGGTTTTCCTGAACCGTCTGAGCGACGTGCTCTTTGAACTCGCGCGCGCCCTCAACCACGAGGCAGGCGTCCCCGAGAATGTGTGGCTCGGCCCGCGCGACCGGCCCGGCGGCTGATTGAGGCCAGGCTCAGTAGCTCTCGGCTCGAGCGGGACCCGCCCGCGTTTGACAAGCTCCCACCAGCTCGTCAGCGTCAGCACGTAGGGCTGGGTGATCCACGGTTGAAAGGATCTACGCCATGTATCGATCGGTTCGAGCGGCGGCAATCTCCATCAAGCCCAAGAAGTGGGACAAGCCCGCCAACGCCGACAAGCTTGAAGACTCCGTACGCCAGGCCGCGGCCCAGGGCGCGGAACTGGTCGTAGCCCCGGAGGGATTCCTCGAGGGCTACGTCGTTATGGACGTCATTGAGGAACTAGATCTCCGCGCCGCCATGTGGGAGATCGCCGAGCCGCCGGACGGTCCGTACATCACGCGCTTCAGCAACCTGGCTCGCGAGCTTCGAGTCGTCCTCTGCTTCGGCTACGCCGAGCGGCGCAACGATGGCGTCTACAACGCGGCCATCATCCTGGGGCCCGACGGCGAGCACTGCGGGACGTACTACAAGACGCAGCTTGCCGAGGGCTCATGCGACGACTGGGACTTCAACCGTCTCGGCTCCAACCTGCAAGCCATCGACACCCCGGTGGGCCGGGTGGGCACCATGATCTGCAACGACCGTTGGAATCCGCTGATCGCCCGCGCTCAGGTTATGGACGGCGCCCAGGCGATCCTGATTCCCTCGTTTGGATCGCGCAGCCGCGAGCAGAACCTGGCCGTCATCGCTCGGGCCCGCGAAAACGGGGTGCCGGTGGTTGAAGCCAACGTGGGCGTCAACCTGATCGTGAGCAAGGGTGAAGTCGTGGCCTACGTCTGGGGGACGGACCGCATCTCGGTGGCCACAATTGAGATACCCCTGCCGCCATCCGCAGACAACGCCCGCGCCGTGGAGCAGGAATTCATGGTCTGGCGCGGTCCTGAGATGCAGCGCCGCTACGAACGCACCATGGAGCGGGTTGACGGCTAGCGGCGTTCTACGACCGCTCGGCCTCTGTCCGCTCCGCCAGCTCGCGAAGCATTTCCCACGGATAGATGCCGGTGCTGTGGCTGTCGCTCCAGTCGAAGGTGAGCGCATAGTTCCCCACCGGCGCAATTCGATAGGCGCGGATGTCGAGCGGGATCGTGTCCGGCTTCAGCAAAGGTGCGCCGGTCAATTCGTCGCGGCAGACGGCGCAGCCGCAGGCCAGGCGGATCTCCCGTAGGGGAATCTTCGACGACGTGCCGTCGGCCCACTCGATGCCTAGCGCCGTCTCGCCGACGCGACGGATTCCCACCGCGGTGACTCGGGCCTGCTCTTCGGCGCCCAATCTCACTGGGCGGCGCTGGCGACCAGGTGCTCGATTTCGTCGGCCAGCGATGCCGCCGCGACAGGTCCTTCGCCTTCGGCCATCACTCGAAAGACCGGGCGGTCATCGTCGGGGACCACCACTGCCCGCTCGTAGCCTTCGCCGAATACCACCCCATCGATCTCCCCCTCGTCACTGCGGTCGGGATGCGAGTTAAGGACGCGCATCAGCTGCGCCCGTCGCTCCCACGCCACCGCAACCTCTCGTTGCGCCAGCGTGAAGGCGGGCAGCGAACTGACGCGGGCCGAGACGGATAGATCACTCAACGCCTGAGCGCTGACGAGATGCACCAGAGTCGCCATGGCGTCCGGCCCCGGATGGAGGTTTGGAAAGGCCAGGGCATTCCGCCCGTTGGCCGCGACCGCTGCCTGTTCGCGATCACTCACTTGCATCATGTTGGCCACATTGGCCTGCGTGCGAATAGGGGTGAATCCCAATTCGCTGGCATACGACGACAGGCTATTTGGCACCGTGAACGGCACGGCCAGCGGACCGGAGATTCCGCGCGCCCTCAGGCCGTCAAGGACAAGCGCGATGACGGTTAGGCTGTCGATCGGCGCTCCTTGCTCGTCTACCAGCCAGATTCGGTTTCCGTCCGGCCCTACCACGGCGCCAAAGGTCGCGCCCACCGCGGTAACAATTCGTCCTAAGCGGGCCAACCGTTCCTCGATCGCCATTCCGCCGGAGCCAACGTCGACCGGCGAGGCATCCACGGCCGTGTCGCGCACTCTAAGGCGGTTCAGGACGCTCAGCAGCGTTTCGCCACAGGTTCCGTCGCTATAGTCAACGACCACGCCGACGTGGCGGTGCGTCACTTCGGGATTGGCCACGACGCGCAGCAAAGCCTCCTGATATGCCTCAACGGCGGCCGCCACAGTGATCTCGGCGATCGACTCGGAGCCAACCCGCCGGAAGTCCTCCCGCATGAACGTGGCTTCGATCTTGCGCTGCTCGGTGGGTCGGATGTCCACGCCGCGCGGGTTCGTGAAGCGCACGTCCACAGCCGACGCGTCGTACGGTGATGTGCGCACGTGCGTCGCGCCCTCGGCGTCAAATCGAGCGCATGAAAAACGCGCGACCGGAAAGGGCGTGGCGCCAATGTCGATCACGCGCACGCCCACCGAGGCCAAACCGGCCATGAGCGCGCGTTTCACCATGCGGGCTGGACGTGTCTGGTCACGGTTGGCAACCACTGACGAGCCCTCGGGCAACGCACTGCCCCAGGCGGCGCCAAGCCGGGCGGCGAACTCAGGCGTCAGCTCAAAGTTCGCCAGTCCCGCCACACCGCCGTGCGCAAATATCGTGCGGCGCGCCTGCGACGCGTGAATCAGGCTCCGGTCCACGACCACGCCGGCATCCACGAATTTCCGCGGCCAGATTCGAACGCCCGGACGGACCGACGAGCCGTCGGCCAGCGTGCTCCGATCGCCAATCA
Source organism: Chloroflexota bacterium (assembly GCA_028875175.1). Taxonomy (GTDB): domain Bacteria; phylum Chloroflexota; class UBA11872; order UBA11872; family UBA11872; genus UBA11872. The sequence goes on from JAPPFO010000206.1 coordinate 13,598, forward strand.
CCACATCTTCGCCGATGGCAACCCCGCGTCCGAGATTCGCGTGACGCGCCACGATGCAGCGCTCGAGTTTGGCGCCCACGCCGACGACCACATTTCCACTAATCACGGCTTCGCTGACGGCGGCACGCTCAGCGATCACGGTGTTGTCTCCGATGACCGCCGGACCGTCTATCCGCGCGTGGGCATGTACCTGGCTCCCACGCCCGACGTAGACAGACCCTCGCATCCGCGCGGTCGGATCAACGCGAGCCGTGGGGTCCACAGTGGCCGCGTCAGAGCGATACGGCGGCCCGCCATAGGTGCGCACGCGCCCCGATACCAGATCGGCATTCGCGGCTCGATAGGCGTCGAGCGTGCCGATGTCGGTCCAATAGCCGCCGACGACGTGACCGTAAAGCGGCCGCCGGCCCGCCAGCATGGCCGGGAAGACGTCCATTGAGAAGTCAACCTGCGTTCCGGCCGGAATCAGGTCAAAGACTGACGGATCCAGCATGTAGATGCCGGTGTTCGCCGCGTCGCTCAGCACCTCGCCCCAGGATGGCTTCTCCTGAAAGCGCACAATTCGCCCGTCCTCCTCCGTTACCACCACGCCGTATTCCAGCGGGTTGGGAACCCGGGCCAGCAGCAGCGTGGCCTGAGAATCGCCGGCCTCGTGCGCATCGGCCAGCGCCGTCAGGTCCACGTCGGTCAGCGCATCGCCCGAGATCACCAGGAACGGCTCAGTCAGCTGGTCGCGGGCCAGCGCCACGCTGCCGGCAGTACCCAACGGCTCGTTCTCGTAGGTATACGTGATCCGCAGTCCGAAGTCCTCGCCCGACTGGAAGTAATTCTCGATCGTGGAGCCGAGGTAGTGCAGCGTGACAATTACGTCGGTGAAGCCGTGCGCGCGCAGCAGCCGCAGGATGTGCTCCATGACGGGCGCGTCGCCCAGCATCGCCATTGGCTTGGGGCGCTCAATGGTCAGCGGTCGCAGCCGGGAGCCTTCGCCTCCGGCCATGACGACGGCGTGTGTGGGGATTCGATCAGCCGCAACGAGGGTCGCGTTCTCAGTCTACGGGCGGTCCATGCCATGTCAACGCCGCCTCGTCGCTCCGTATCCTGTACGACAGTTCCCTGGGGTGCCCGTAGCGTCAAATCCATGCCGCCTGACAACACGCCCACGATCGCCGTAATCGTGCCCACATATAACGAGCGCGGAAACCCTGGCCCGCTGGTAGAGCAGGTGAGCGCCGCGCTTGAGGGCGCGCCATTTCGCATCCTGTTCGCGGACGACAGCACCGACGACACGACCGGTGAGATCGAAGCCCTGGCCCGCGACAACCCCGCCGTCAGCCTGAACCACAGCTCGAGCCGGCGCGGCCTGGCGCGCGCCGTCGTTGATGCGCTCGATGGCCTGACCGAGGACCTGGTGGTCGTGATAGACGGCGACTTGCAGCATCCGCCCAACGTTGTGCCACACCTCGTCGCCGCCTTAGAGGCCGGAGCCGACGTTGTCGTTGCCAGCCGCTACGTGCAAGGCGGGCGCGAACTCGGCCTCGGTGGACCCTGGCGGCGGCTGGTGAGTCGGGGATCATCCCGCGTAGCTCGCATGGTGCTGCCCTCAGCACGCCGAACGACCGACCCTCTCAGTGGCTTCTTCGCATTTCGCCGCAGCATCCTGACCGACGCGTCCCTGCAGCCGGTCGGCTTCAAGATCCTGCTCGAAGTCCTCGTCCGCGGTCGCGTTCGCTGCGTCGTCGACGTTCCGTATACGTTTGACCGGCGAGCGCGCGCAACCAGCAAGGCATCAGCCCTCGAGGGTGTTCGTTTCCTGCGCCACCTGCTGCGGCTGCGGGCGACCTAACCTGCGCCCGACTGCCGAACAACCGCTGCCAGTGCCGCCCCAACGCGTGCCGCCGCGGTTGTCGCGACGTCGACGACCGCCGAGTGGCCAGCGTCACCCGGCTCATCGTTTCCGGCCACGTTCGTGATGGTCGACAAGGCCCCAACAGTAGCCCCGGCGTGGCGGGCGACGACAACCTCCGGCGCGGTCGACATGCCCACGGCGTCGGCGCCCAGGCGCCGCAGCAGAACCGTTTCGGCCGGCGTTTCGTACGAGGGTCCGGCGACCATGGCGTATGTGCCTTCCCGAACCATTAGGCCGGCGTGGCCCAGCGCCTGCGATAGTGCGGCGCGCAGGCTCAGGTCGTATGCCCCGGCCAGCGCGGGAAAACGCTCGCCACGCGGATCGTTGGGTCCAAGCAACGGGTGGTGTCCAGTCAGTCCAGGCAAGAAGAGGTGATCGGCAATCACCATCACGTCGCCGGGCCGGTACTGCGGATTCAGCGCGCCGGCTGCGTTCGTCAGCAGCAGGCGCGTCACACCTGCATCCAGCAACGCTCGTACGAAAGAGGCGATCGGCCGCATGTCGCCATGCTCGTAGAAGTGCGGACGCCCCTGGCAAATCCAAACAGGCACACCGCTCGCCTTCGCCAGTGACACCCGCCCCGGATGCCCCGCCACCGTGGCGACTGGGAACCCGGGAACCTCCGAGTAGCCCAGGGTCCGGCGTACGTCAAAGGCGTCCACAATCCCGGACAGTCCGCTGCCGCTGATGACCGCCCAGCGCGGCGGATCGACGCCAGCCGCCGCCCGCAAGACCTCGGCGCCGCAAGCGGCGTCGATCACCTCGGGCGTCAGGCCCTCGGACCGCCAGGCGCCCGGGGCCGATTCTCACGCGCCAGCTCGGCGTATACCTGAGTCGTCGCTGGACTGGCGTGGCCCAGCAGCTTTTGCACTTCACGCACGCTGCTGTCGCCCTGCAAACGATGGGCGGCAAATGAGTGTCGCAGCGTATGCGGCGTGATTGGCGTCTGGATGTTCGAACGCTGCGCGTAGGCCTTGACAATCAGCCAGAAGCCCTGACGGGTCAGCCGGCTGCCGCGATGGTTGAGGAACACCGCCGGCTCGTCGACGCGACGGAGCAGCTTCTCGCGTCCGTTGGTCAGATAGGCCTGCAGCGCCTCGGCCGACCGCTCGGTCAGGGGCACGGTGCGGGCACTGGCGCCATCCCGCCCCAACACGATGTCCCGTTCCCAACAATCAACATCTTCCAAGTCTAGCCCTACAAGTTCCGACACACGCATACCGGTGGCGTACAAGGCTTCCAGCATCGCACGGTCGCGCATGCGCTCGGGCGTAGACGCGTCCGCCGCCTGTTCGAGCAGACGCTCAACCTCTGCGGTGGAAATGATCCGGGGACGACGCCTCGTCACGCGAGCGCCGTCTAGTCCGGCAGTGGGATCGGCGGCCACTGCCTCCGAGGACACTAGGTAGCGATACAGCGCCTTCACGGCCGCCAGCTTGCGAGCACGCGAGGTCTGCCGGTATTCGCGCTGAATGAGATCGGTCATGAACGAACGGACTACCTGCGGAGGAACGTCCCAACCGCTATGACCCGCCTTTCGCACGAAACTCTCAAACTGCCGAAGGTCGCTTCGATATGCGGCCAACGTGTTCTTCGACAAGCCGCGCTCGGTTTTCAGATGCTGGACAAAGTCATCCACGTTGGCGCGCATCATCGCCGCCGGTGAGTGTCTGGCATTTGGACCTCGTATTCCCTGGCGCGGGCGGCGGTCTGATTGCATCGAACCGCCTCCCGCCGCGCACACCGTGCGGAAAGGGACCGTTATGTTAACACCAAAATATCGGGAATCGCGGTCTCTGGCCTAGAATTCGCAGTTTTTCCGGGAAGCCACTCCAATGCGCGTTGACTTGGCCTACGGCGACGGCGTCTTGCCCATTGACCTCGCCATGGACGCCGACGTCATCGAACCGCGCGACCCACCCCGCATCGACGAGCCGAGTCAGGCGCTGCGCGAAGCCCTGCGCCGTCCCATCGCCAGCCCGTCGCTGGCTGATCTGGTTCCATCGGACGGCTCGATTGTCGTCGTAATCAGCGACAGCACCCGGCCCGCACCGAATCGGCTGATGCTAGAAGCGCTGCTGGGCGAGCTAGGCGCCCACGTGGCCGGCCGCATGGACGTGCTGGTCGCCACCGGGCTGCATCGACCCACCCGCGTCGACGAACTGGATCGGATGCTCGGCTCCGAGTTGCGTCGTCAACTTCGGGTCACCAATCACGACGCCCACGACGAGTCCAGCTTGCGAGAAATCGGCCGCACCTCGTCGGGTCGCCCCGTGCTCATCAACCGCCGCTACCTGGACGCGGACGTTCGCATTACGCTGGGCCTGATCGAGCCGCACTTCTTCGCCGGCTTTAGCGGCGGCGCCAAGCTGATCCTGCCCGGGGTAGCCGGCGCGGCAAGCATCCTGCGCAATCACGATGCCGAGATGATCGGCAACCCCAACGCGCGCTGGGGCAACCTGGTCGGCAATCCCATTCACCGCGAGCAGCGCGAAGCCGCACGCTTGGCCGGCTGCGAGTTCTGCGTCAACGTCACCATCGCGGGAGACGGCGCGATCACCGGCATCTTCGCCGGGGAGTTGGAAGGCGCGCACGACGCCGGTTGCCAGGCCGCCCTGCAGGCGGCGATGCAGCCAGTGGACGAGCCCTACGACGTCGTCATCACCACCAATGGCGGGCATCCGCTGGACCTCAATCTCTACCAGGCGGTGAAGGGCATGGATGCGGCGGCGCAGATCGTGCGTCCCGGCGGACACATCGTGATGGCCGCCGAGTGCCGCGAAGGCGCCGGACACGGTGACTTCGTGCACATCCTCCGCGAACACCAGACGCCGGACGCGATGGTCAGGTCCATTCAGAATGCGCCGCGCGTGCGGGGCGACCAGTGGCAGAACCAGATCTTCGGGCGAGTCCTCGCCAGCGCCACGGTGCACTTGCGCGCCGATGGGCTGACTGACGACGAGATTCACGCCGCCCACTGCGTTCCCTGCCCGGATGTCGCTCGACGCACCCATGAACTCGTCGGCGACTCAGGCCGAGCCTGCGTGCTCCCGCGTGGTCCGTTCACGATTCCCTACATTGCCGCCTAGGCCCGGGTAGCGACCGACGGCCAGACGCCAACGGCATAACCTCAGTAGACTCCCTACGATGGCGGTTCGGCCGCGGCGGAGGATCAATCACGTGGAAGGCACCTCAGCGAACGGCGACCACCAGCACGAGCACGTGTTTCAGGAGGTCTACCTCAGCGACGCCGTGGCCATCTCCGAAGAGACCACCCACGGCACGGTCACGCTTGAGCTCTTTGAGCGCGGCCTCGTGATGCACATGGAAAAGGAAGAGGGCCTGGAGCTGGCCCGTGCGTTCACCGCGCTGGCGCGATACCTGGAGGACTAGTTCTAGGCGTCGGCTTCGCGGGTCATGGGTCGCGACGATAGTTCAACCGGCAGTTCCTCGGAAGGCCCCAGGACTTCGGGATCCAGCCGCACCCCCGCGCGAAACGTATGCGCTGCCCGCAGCTCGCGGTCCCACGTTCGTTCCACGCCAGTGCAATCCACCAGCGTCACCGGTCCCTCGTCAACGGCCAGCACCGCGATGTCAGCCTCAGCGCCCACGCGCAGCGTGCCGGCGTCCAGGCCCAGCTTTCGGGCCGGCGCGATCGTGCAGCGAGCCACAATCTCTTCCAGTGGCATCCCGAGCAACCAGAACTTGGTCATCACGTTGGGCAGGCTGAATGCCGGGCCGTGCACGCAGCCGCGGTGCAGGTCCGAACTGATGTAGTCCGGCGGAAAGCCGGAATCGAGGGCGGCCTGGGCCGTGTGCCAGCCGAAGCTGCTTTTGCCATGCCCGATGTCGAACTCGATGCCCGCGTCCCGAGCCGCGATCACCGCCGGCAGCATCTGTCGGGCGCTCATGTCCACCAGCCCGCCTGCCAGGGGCGTGTAGCTGTGCGTGATCACGTCGCCGGGCCGGAGCCGCTCCAGGATGTCCGGGATCGGTTCCGGGGTGTAACCGATATGCACCATCAGCCAGACCCCGGCCTGTTCCGCAGCCTCCACGGCGGCATCGAGCGCAGCTTTCGCCTGAGCGCCTGAGCCAACGATGTTCTCCGAATAGCGAATCTTCACCCCAGGCGCGATGTCCCGATTCTGGTCAATCGCGCGTACCGTCCCATCAACATCCAGATAGCGAGGGTCGCGCAGTTCGCCCAGGGTCGTTATAAGTCCGGCTGTGCAGATATGCACAAGCGCCCGGATGCGGGTTCGTGAGGGCTCGATCACATAGCGACGCAAGCCCGCCAGCGTGATGGCTCCCGCGCTGCCGGTGTCGAGGAACGCCGTGGTTCCGCCGGCGGCGCCTATCTTGTCAGCCTCCAGGCCCCAGATCGTTGCGCCCCAGTACACGTGGACGTGAAAGTCGACGAGGCCAGGCACGACGTAGGCGCCGTGCGCTTCGACAGTCTCGATGGCAGCCCCGCGCAGGTCCGGGCCGACGGCCGCGATGCGGCCGCCCTTTACCCCAACGTCGGCCTTAACCGGCGGTCCCGCTTCCGGATCGATGACGGTTCCACCACGGATCAGCAGGTCGAAGGAAGTGGGAGCGGCGTCCGGTTCGTTCGTAGCGGTCACACCAACACCCCGCGTACGGGTTACTGGAACGTACGCCGCATGCTACGCGAACCCGCTGCGACGCGAGCGGCGGTAGGGTACTATCGGCCAGCCGAGCGTCCGCGTCCGCTACGGCGCTGACGACGGTATCGGCTATCATGTTCTGCTGCTGCCCCTAACGACTCGGCAGCTACCACCTAACCTCGACGCAGATGTTCAATCTCGCGTCGGACTGCCACGGAGGAGATTGCATGGCCACGGTTGCGACCAAGGTCAAGCCGCTGGGCGACCGCGTGCTGATTCAGCCCGAAGACCGCGAGACGACAACCGCCAGCGGACTGGTGCTGCCCGACACGGCCAAAGAAAAGCCGCAGGAAGGCACCGTGCTGGCTGTCGGTTCCGGTCGCGTGAACGACGAGGGCACGACGATCCCGCTGGAGATCAAGGCAGGCGACAAGGTTCTCTACGCCAAGTACGCCGGAACCGAGTTGCGCCTGGACGACGAGGACTTCCTGATCGTCAGCGAGCGCGACGTCCTCGCCATCATCAGCTAGCGAGCCGCCTTGCCCAATATTCCGGGCACGATTGGGGACAAGCTTCCCCCGCCCGAGAAGAAGGAAGTTCGCTTCGGTCACGAGGCCCGCGAGACCCTGCGTGCCGGCATCGATATCGTTGCCAACACCGTAGGGTCCACGCTCGGGCCTCGTGGCCGAAACGTGGCGTTCGCTCGAACGCTACGCCCCCCGCAGATCACGAATGACGGCGTTACCGTCGCCAACGAGATCGAAAGGGTCAACAACGTGCTGCTCGATCTGGGCATCCAGATCATGAAGGAAGCGGCCTCCAAGACCAACTCCATGACGGAGGACGGCACAACCACCGCCACCGTTCTGGCTCAGGCCATCGTCCACCGGGGCCTGTACAACATCGCCGCGGGCGCCAACGCCATGCTCCTGCGCGAGGGCCTGTGGCAGGCCCAGGACGCCGCTATCGAACGCCTGCGCGACCTCGCCCGGCCTGTCGAAAACGCCGAGGAAATTCGTCACGTCGCCACCATCTCAGGCGACGATATCGAGCTCGGCCGAATCGTCGGTGAAATCATGAGTCGCGTCGGGCGTGACGGCTTGGTCACGGTCGACTATCACCGCTGGGGCAAACGCCTGGAACCGCGCTACGTCGAGGGCATGCAAATCGATAAGGGCTGGATTTCGCCCTACTTCGTCACCGATACGCACAAGATGCAGGGCTCGCTGGAGAACGCCAGGGTCCTGCTTACCGACCAGAATCTCACGACCGCCGATCAACTCACCAGCATTCTTGACAAGGTCGCGTCCAGCGACAACCGCAACCTGCTGTTGGTTTCCAACATTCTCAGGCATGACGCCCTGACATTCGTGCTCCAGAACAAGCTCCGCGGCAACCTGAACGTGGTGGCCATCCAGTCGCCTTCCTTTGGCGACGAGATGCGCGAGCTCCTGGAAGACATGGCCGTACTGACCGGCGCCACGGTGGTGTCGGAGAGCCTGGGTATCCGCTGGCCGGATGTCCCACTCGAGTGGCTGGGCTTCTGTAAGCGTGTCGTTGCTAATCGCGAAGCCACCATCGTCCTGGAGGGCGCCGGCCACGAGGCCGATATCCAGGATCGCCAAAACCAGTTGCGCGCGCAGTTGGAAGAAGAAACCAACCCGAACTTCGTCAAGAAGCTCGAGCGTCGCATTGCTCGCCTCGGCGGAGCGGTGGGCATCGTGGCCGTCGGCGGCGTCACCGAGCAGGAAATCAACCACCTGAAGGACAAGGCCGACGATGCCGTCGGGGCTGTCAAAGTGGCCCTGCGCGAAGGCATCGTGCCGGGCGGCGGCACATCGCTGATCCGCGCGCAGGCAGCGGCCCAGGAAGTCGCCGACGAACTCACCGGCGACGCAGCGGTCGGCGCGCGGATCCTGGTTGACGCCCTGGAGGCGCCCATGCGGCGCATCGCCCGAAACTCGGGAGTCAACCCATCCGTCACCGTCAACCGCGTCCGCAAGCTGCCTGACTGGCATGGCTGGGACGCCGTCCACGGCGACTACACCGACCTTTATGAGCGCGGCATCATCGATCCGGCGGCGATCGAAATCGCGGCCATTCGGGCTGCTGTGAGCGTCGGCATCATGACCCTGACGACTGAAGCCATCGTGTGCGAAAACCGCCCGATACCGGTGGCCACCAAGCCCGAGGACGACTACATGGACGGGGGCGGCATCTATTAGCCGACCCTCGCAGTCTGACGGCGCCGTGGCTGACATCTTTGATTTCGAATGCTGCCTGAGCGAGGAGGCTCGTCGGCGCGCTGCCCCGGGCCAGATGGTTTCGGCTTCCGGCGTGGCCGAGGACATCGTGGCGGATCTGCTGGTCGGCCAGCCCGCCAACGAAGCCCTGCCGCTCAACCATATGGTCGAGGCCGCCCGCAATGCCCTGCCCGAGAACTATCCGGCCCTCCTCTATGGCCGGCGCAAGGGCAGCCTGGAACTGATTGACGTCGTTCGCGAGAAGCTGCGGGTGTTCGAGGGCCTTGAGGTCGACCGCGATCAGATCATCATTACCAACGGGTCGGGGCAGGCCATCGACATGGTGCTGCGAACGTTCGTTAATCGCGATCAGATCATTGCCCTGGACCACGCCTCGTTCGGCGCCCTGTTCGTGCGCCGCGTCTGCGACCACGGTGCGCACGTGGCCTGGGACGAGCAGGGCCCCAGGCCGGAAGCCCTGGACGAACTCTTCGCGACGCGGCAACCCGCCATCTTCTACACGATCCCCACGTTCCAGAATCCAATGGGCAACACAATCACTCGCGAGCGGCGCCTGCAGGTGCTTGAAATCTGTCATCGGCACGGCGTGCCAGTCTTTGAAGACGACGCCTACTACGAACTGCATTACGACGGCGAACGGCCACCATCCATGTACGAACTGGACGGCGGCACTGGCCTGGTCACCCGTGCCGGCACCTTCTCCAAGATCCTTGGCGCGGGCGTTCGCCTCGGCTGGATTCTCACATCGGCGCCGCTGACCGAGCGCATCCTACCGCTCAAGACCGACGGCGGCACCAGCCCGTTTGCCTCCGCCCTGGCGTCGGAGTTCATGCGCGAGCACATGGAAGAGCAGATTGCGCGCCTGCAAGACATCTATCGCGAACGTCGCGACATCATGCTCGCCGCGCTGGATGAGCACGTCGGCGACCTAGCCACCTGGCACCGACCGAACGGCGGATTTTTTGTCTGGCTGATGCTGGGACGACCGGAGTTGCTGGACGACGTGATGCAGCGCTGCGAGCGATCACGCGTGCACGTCCGCAGCGGGTCGGTCTTCCGCGTCGATGGCGACGGGCTGGGAGCGATTCGGCTGGCCTTCAGCCATGCCCCGCATGACGAAATCCGCACGGGCGTGCGAGTGCTGGGCGAATCGATCAGGGCCTCCATCGCGGCCAACCCATGAACGCTGACTTTGCACACGCGGCCGTTGGTCAGCGGGTGCCGGTGGACCGCATGCGCGCGTTTACGACCAGCGTGATGCATGCGGCGGGGGTGTCGGCGGACCGGGCCGCCCTGATCGCCGACGTGCTGGTGGAAGCCGACGCGCGCGGCGTCTTCTCGCACGGCGTGACCCGGGTGACGCCCTACACCGCTGAAATCCGTTCCGGACTCGTGCAGCCCGACGCGGAGATTCTCACCCTGCAGGAGCGGCCGTCCACAGCCGCGCTGGACGCCGGCGGCGCGCCCGGCGCCGTGTCGGCGCAGGCCGGGATGCAGCGAGCCATTGACCTGGCAAACAAGGGCGCGGCCGGCATGGTCTGCGTTCACAATGGGCGTCACTTCGGACCGGCCGCACACTGGGCGCTGCAGGCCGTCGAGGCCGGCTGCGTGGCCTTTATCACCAGTAGCGGAGGGGGCGCCTCCGGCGTCCTCGCCTTTGGGAGCCGCACACCGGCCCTGACCAACGGGCCAATCGCCTGGGCCCTCCCGGCAGGCACGAACTACCCGGTCGTAGCCGACATGGCCGTCGGCTTCTCGGCGCTCGGCAAAGTGCGAGTCGCCGCCGCCACCGGCCAGTCCATTCCGCCGGACGTCGGCGTGGACGCCGACGGCAATCCCACCACCGATCCCAACCAGCTCGTCTGGCTTAACCCATTCGCCGGACCGAAGGGGTTCGGCCTCGGCATCGTCATGGAAACACTCTCCGGCATCCTGGCGGGCGCTACCGCCGCGGTGAACCGGACGCCCGACCACCTGGGAACCGTTGGCCAGGTATTTGTTGCCATTCGTGTTGAAGCCTTTCGCCCCCTGGCCGAATTCGTTGCTGACATGGACGAGACGATTGACGCGATCCACGCGTTGCGCCCGGCGGAGGGATTCGACCGCGTGTTGGTCCCCGGCGAACCCGAATGGCTGAAACGCGCCAATGCCTGGGAGCAAGGGATCGGATATCCGGCAGGGCTGCTGGACGCGGTAACGGAGACCGGCCGCGCCTATGGCGTGGATCCAGAGTGGGACGCATGAGCGACCGGCTGCGGTACGACATCGGCGAGCTACGAGTCCCTGCTGACACGATGCGCGCCTTCGGAACGAACGCGCTGACCGCCACCGGCGTGCCCCGCGACGACGCGGCCTATGTGGTGGAAACGCTTGTTCACTGTGACCTGCGGGGGGTGTTTTCCCACGGGACACGGCTGCTCGCGGCATATACGGAAGGTCTGCACGCCGGTGCGATCAACCCGAGACCCAACATTCACGTGAGCTGTGCCGACGGCGCCGCGCGTGTGACCGGCGACCGCTCCCTGGGACAGCTTGGCGCCCGGGCCGGCATGCAGGCCGCCATTGACATCGCGCATGAGCGCGGGGTCGGCGTTGCCGTCGCATCGAACACCGGCCACTTCGGCGCGGCCGCCTACTGGGCGCTGATGGCGGCGGAGGCCGGTTTGATTGGACATGCGGCCAGCAACATGGCGGGGCCCTGCATGCTCGCCACCGGCAGCCGGCAGCCGGCCACGGGCAACACGCCGTTGGCCTGGGCGTTCCCGACCCACGGGTCGCGGCCTGTGGTGCTGGACATGGCGTCGGGCGCGTATGCCCTGAACAAACTGCACATGGTAGGGGCGACCACAGGGGCCCTGCCCGACGGCGTCGCGACCGACAGCGACGGCAATCCAACCACCGACGCCTCCAAACTCGCCTACGTGCTGCCCGCCGGCGGCCCCAAGGGCTACGGCATTGGCCTGGTTCACGACCTGATGGCCGGCGTGCTTTCCGGCGACGGGTCCACCCTGATCAAGGGGGCGCTCGATCCGGAGAATCGAGTCCCGCGGGGCAGCCTGTTCTTCCTGACCATTGACGTTGGTGCATTCCTGCCGCTGGACGACTTTCGCACGGCCATGGATGCGCAGAGCCGCGCCGTCAACGCGCTGCCGCCCGCAGCCGGCTTCGATATGGTCCAGATGCCCGGGCAGCCCGAGTGGGAGCTGTTCGAGGATCGAGTCGCCAACGGCATCGCCTATCCGGCCAGCGTGATCGAGCCGCTGACGGCGATGGCGGAGCGGCTGGGATTGGAAGCGCCGGCGGGATTCTGACTCGGGCTCCGATTACCGCCTGACGTCGTCGCGCTACGACCGGGATCCTGAGACGTCCGCCTCGAGCCACCGGACAGACTTGCGCGAATCACACGCAGAAAGCTTTCAATTAGGACTTGACAGTGAATGGCTCAAGTCTTATGATCCAATCGTCAGCAATTGATTGAGCTGCATGGAGGCTCTCAGATGACCTTTGCTATCCGAAGTTGGCGGCCGCAGGCTCGCCGCCAGGCGCTCGCCCCCAGATTCTTCGACGACGAGTGGTTCGCCCGGCCCTTCCGGCTGGCCTTCCAGGACAGCCCGGGCTGGTTGCCGCCCGTGGACATCGAGGAGACGGACGACGCCGTCGTGGTCCGCGCCTCGGTGCCCGGCTTCCAGCCGGACGAGATCCAGATCACGACCGCCGACGGCGACCTGATCATTCAGGGCGCCCACGAGGATGAGTCGAAGGGCGAGCCCGCCGAGGACAGCCGCTTCCACGTCCGCGAGCGGCGTGCCGGCCGCTTCTACCGGCGTGTCCCCTTGCCGGTGCGCACCACCGCGGCTGGCGCGGGCGCTCGCTACGAGAACGGTGTCCTGACGGTGCGCATTCCCAAGGCCGACGAAGCCAGAGCGGCCAACATTGCCATCGAGTCCGCCTAGGACTCGGCGATCGCGCGGGCGGGCCAATTGCGCGGCCCGCCCGCCATCGTCCGCACAGGTGCGACCATGAGCGAAACACAGATTGACGGTTTGGCCGATAGCGCGCACGACGCGTCAGCTCGCGACTTGCAGGTGGCTATCCGGGACGTGCTCGGCGCATTGCCCAGCGGCGAGAGCCCGGGCCAGTGCCAGGACTGCGGTGGCCAGATTGAACCGCTTCGCCTCGATCTCTTGCCCGGCACGACCCAATGCGCCGCCTGCGCCCGCCGCCTTGCGCGGATTGCGACGCCCAGCTTGAACTAACCCGGGGCGCTCCCACCCTTCCAAATGCCTCGCCGGCTCCCCCCGGCGAGGCGTTGGCCACGTCGGGAGCGGTACGCTATCGCTTCCCGTCTTCCATTCACCCAACACGTGCGCTCCGAGTCCGCCGCAACCGGTCTGCGCTGCGTGGACTGCCAGCAGTCCCACGAGCTCGACTACCGTTTGGCCTGTGAGGCCTGCGGCGGGCTGCTGGAGATCCAATACGAGCTCCAGCGGCTGACCGATGAACCGCTGGTCCAATCCCGGCGAACCGGCGTGTGGCGCTACGCCGCCTGGATGCCCGTGCACGACGCGGCAGATTTCGTCACCCTGGGTGAGCAGCCGTCGCCGCTGTTTCCCGTCCCGCGGCTCGGCGCCGAACTGGGCCTCCGTCGTCTCTGGATCAAGTTCGACGGCTCGAATCCCACCGGCACCGTCAAGGACCGGTCCAGCCAGACCGCGGTTGCCTGCGCCCGCCAGTTCGGATTCGACACCATCGGCGTGGTTTCTACCGGCAACGCCGCCTCGTCCATTGCCACCTACGCCGCCCGCGCCGGTCTGCGCGGCCTGGTCTGCTGCTACACGCAAAGCACCGCCGCCAAGATGGCCCACATCGCCGGCGTGGCCAGCGACGTGATCTGGTACGACGGCGTCTATGACGACATGATCCGGCACTTCGACGCCGCGGTGGATCGCCGCTGGTTCTTCGACGGCGGGGCCACGCGCAACCCGTACAAGCAGGAAGGCAAGAAGTCGATCGCCCTGGAGACATACGAACAGCTCGGCCGCGCGCCGGATCTGATGGTGTACCCGGTTGGGATGGGCGAGACACTCCTGGCGAGTCAACGCGGCTGGGCGGCGCTTGCGGCCACCGGGCGCATCGAGAAGCCGCCACGGCCGGTTTCCGCGCAGTCCACCGAGGCCAACACCATCGCCGAGGCCTGGCGATCCGGCGACGACCTGCGGGCGAAGACGATCGGCTACACGGTTGCCGAAGGCACCGCCGTCGGCGACATGGGGGCCAAGGGCCGGCTGACCCTGCGCCGCATCCGCGAACAGGACGGATTGGCCGGTGACGTCCCCGATCAGGAAACGCTGGACATGCAACGCCGGCTCGCGCAGGTCGAAGGCCTCTGGGTCGGACCGACCGGCGCCGTTCCCCTGGCCGTTACGGCTCGGTTGGCGCAGGAGGGTCTGATCGACCCTGACGCCGAAATCGTCTGCATCTCCTCCGAGACTGGCCTCAAGGGCGACTGGCCGCCGCTGGGGGTCGAAGGCCAGAAACCCAGCCTTGACTTGATTCGCCGGACCCTGGATGGCGTCTCGAACAAATGACCCACCGGAGTGCCCGCGCTTGCGACAATGCGCCAAGCGTGACTCACGAGGAGCCTGAGCGTGCCGACAACTTCGAACACTGACCGACCCTTTGCGGACATGATGCCCGGCGTTCGCCGGCGCACGCTGCTATGGGGCGAGACGATGCTGATGGCCGAGATCCACCTGGAGGAAGGCGGCGTGGTGCCCTTGCACGACCACGTTTACGAGCAGATCGGCTATTGCATCGAGGGCACGTTTGACCTCACGATTGGCGACGAAGTCCACGCCATCGAACCAGGGAACTGCTGGGTCGTTCCGTCCAACGTGCCCCATGAGGCCACGGCGACCAGCAGCTGTTTCCTGATCGAGGCCTGGAGTCCGGCGCGGGACGACTACAAGGACTGAACACCAGCTTCGACACCTCTCGGGTTGACGCTTCGGCGTCGGCCCCGCGCATCGTTGGGACGATTCTGCGGGACAACGGCCAGCTGGCGCCGTTTCTCCTGGCCGGAAGCGCCGCAACGTCTGCGTTTCAGCTCATCATGGCCCGCGGATTGGAGCCGCGCGCCTACGCCGAGGCCTTTGCCGTGCTCGGCGCGCTGTCGCTGCTGGTAACTCCGGCCCAGGTCATTCAAACGCTGGTGGCGCGCCGAGCCGCCGAACTGGTCGCGCTCGGACGACTCAACGAACTACGAACCCTCACCCGGTCGGTTGTCCGCTGGACCGGCCTCGTCTCCGTAATCTTGATGCTCGGTATTGCGGCGGCGTCCCCGCTCATTCAGTCCGCGCTGCAATTGACCTCGCCGTGGCCGGTCGTGGTTGCTGGTATTGCCGCCGGCGGCCTGACATTCGAACCGGTAGCGCGCGGAATCACGCAGGGCGCCCGAGAATTCGTCGGGCTCGGTGTCGCTCTGGCCGCCCACGGCTTCGGACGCCTCATCGTTGGCGCGGCAACCGTATTGGCCGGCGGCGGGGCCACCGGCGCCCTGTTGGCGAGTCCGGCGTCGGCGCTGGGGGGCATCGTCTTTGGCTGGCTGAGTGCCCGCGGCGTCTTGAATCGACCCGACGACCCGGCTGAGCAGGAGGCGTCGCCGCTGGGAATTTCGGATCACGTACGCGTGGCGCTGATCCTCTTCGCGCTAGCCGGACTGCTGCACCTGGACGTATTGGCTGTCAAAGTCTTATTCAGCCCGGATGAAGCCGCCGCCTACGCCGCGCTGGCACTCATCGGACGCATCGTCTTCTGGAGCGGAATGATGGTGGGGATCGTGCTCTTGCCCTTCGTCGTCTGGCGGGCGGCCGTTGGCGCGGGAATCATCCGCGCCTACCTGGCGAGCCTGGCGCTGATGGCCGCGGTTTCCGGCGCCTGCGCACTTATCATCCTGGCCTGGCCGGACGGCGTGTATGGCCTGATCTTCGGTGACCGCTACCCACCCTACGCCGAACTGCTTCCCCTCTACGTGGCGGCCGCCGCGCTTCTGGCCATCGCCGTGGTAACCGCCAGCCTGCACATCGGCGCCGGTCACCTGCGGGTCTGGATTGGCCTGGTCGTCATTCTGGCCGCGACGATCGCCGGCTACGCGTTTGCCCACGATTCGCCGCGCACGGTCCTCACCGTGCTGCTGGTCGGGACGGCCGTCGCGGCTATCTACCTTGTAGCCGAGGCGATTGCGCTCGCCCATCAGAGGCGGGCGGCGGCAGCCAGAGCCGAACGTCAGGGCGCGGAAGTTCCCTCGCGCCCGTAGTCGTCCACCAGCCGCACCACGTCGTCCGGGTGCGGTGTCGAAACCTCCAGCACGCGAACGTCCCCGTGCGGCGCCTCGTACCGGTGCACCGTGCCGGTGGGCACGCGCACGCTGGCGCCCGCGTCCAGGTCGCGCGTTGCCAACGTATCGGCTGAGTCGCCAACTACCAGCCGCAGCCGCCCGTCAAGCACGTAGATCGTCTCGTCCTTTGCTTCGTGGTACTGCAGGCTCAGCCGAGCCCCGGCGTTGATCTCGATGATCTTGCCGATGTACAGCTCGGTTGAGGCATAAATCACCTCGCGGCCCCACGGTTTGGCCACGATCGTCACGTGCTGATCGCTCATTCCAGCTCGATCTCAACCCCGGCCGCTCGCGCTCCGATGTCCAGCAGCGTCGCCACGCGCGCTTCCGACGTGGTCTCCGTGTAGACCCGCAGCAGCGGCTCGGTTCCTGAAAACCGAATCAACAGCCAGCTCTCGTCGTCCAGGTAGTACTTGAAACCATCCATCTCGTTGCGGCGCAATACGCGCGACCCGTCGATGGCGTCCGGCAGCCAGGCCTGGACGCGGGCCTCGATATCGCCTCGTTCCTCGGCCGGGAACTCCAGGTCATACCTGGCGTAGTGATACTCCCGCCCCAGCCTCTCGAACAGTAGCGCCACCAACTCCGCGGGCGTCTTGCCCTCGCGCGCCATCAGATCCAGGAAATAGAGGCCGGCTACCACACCGTCGCGTTCCGGCATGTGCGGCTGGAAGACGTACCCGCCGCTCTCCTCGCCGCCCAGCACGGCGTTGAGG
>JAPPFO010000070.1:0-14227 GCA_028875175.1 Chloroflexota bacterium
GTCAACCACCGACATCCCCGCCACGCGGGCCAACCCCTTGTACATCGGATACGTCGCCAGGCAAACCGCCTGCAGCCCGTACAGCGAGTTCAGGCTCTCCAGCTCGGGCAGCCCGGCGTATCCCCGCATCAGCACGAAGTTCGCCGGTGATTCACTCCCAAGGCAATCCCGCACGGCCTCGATCACCGACCGCAGCACTGCGCTCGCGTGCTGGGCTGCCGCGGTCAGCGGCTCTGGTTCCAATGGGGGAACGCCCACCGCCTGCGGGTCAGTCTCCTGAACCGCTGGGGACAAATACGCGCCGCGAACAATCAGCACCGCCCGGTGCTGCGACTCCGTGGCGAACTCCAGATCGACGCCCGGAATCTCAATCTCGTTCAGCTTCTCGACCAGCGCTCGATTCAGGCCCGTCTCAATCCGCCCTGCCCTCCGGTCAACCACACGCCCCCGGTCATCCAGCGTGCAGAAATTCAGCCGCACCCCAAGATCTCCGGCGTCGAGCCGCAGGCCCAGGCCCAGCGCCGACAGCGCGCCGCGCCCGATATTCGAACCCACCGGGTCGTACCCAAACAGCGCCAAATGCCCCGGACCGCTCCCCGGCGTGATCCCCAGCCCAATCGGCTGGCTGAGACCCGACTGCCCCTCCGCCGCCAGCCGGTCAAGATTCGGGGTCGCGGCGGCCTCCAGCTCCGTCGGACCTCCGGGCTCACGCGGCAGCCCGCCCAGCCCGTCCAGCACAGCAACACCAACTTCGTCTCGGCCGGCTGGGCCAGCGATTGAAGGAGCGTCAGATCAACCAGGAAACATCAGGCCGGGAAACGTCATCCCCACATTATCTGGCCGCCCGTGCGCCGCCGCGACCGTCGCCCTGCGCAACGAATCCCACGCTCGCTTCTGCCCCTCGGTGCTAGCCTCAACCGAACCGCTCAAATGTCTCGCCAAGCCATGCCATCTCGTGTCCTCGTTGCTATGAGCGGCGGAGTCGACAGCTCAGTCACGGCCGCCCTGCTCGCCCGCGACGGCTTCGACGTCGTCGGCGTCACCTTCAACCAGTGGCCCGCCGACCTCATGGCCCGCGCCACCGGCAACGGCTGTTGCACGCCCGACACCATCGACGACGCCCGCCGCGTCTGCTCCATCCTCGGTGTGCCCCATTACGTCATCGACTACCGGCGCGAATTCGAAACGGCCGTCATCGACCCGTGGGTCAAGGCCTATCTCAACGGCCAAACCCCCAATCCCTGTGTCATGTGCAACCGCACCGTCCGCTTTGGCTCGTTCCTCACCAAGGCCGATGAACTCGGCGCGGACTTCATCGCCACCGGGCACTACGCACGCGTCGAGACTGACGAAACGAGCGGACGAATGCGCCTTCGCACCGCCAAAGACCCAAGCAAGGACCAGTCCTACGTCCTGCACGTGCTCGGACAGCGCCAGCTCGCCCGCACGCTCTTCCCGCTCGGCGCTCTCACGAAGCCTGAAGTCCGCCGGCTGGCCGCCGACTTCGGCCTGCCCGTCGCCCTCAAGGCCGACAGCCAGGAAATCTGCTTCGTGCCCGACAACGACCATGCCGTCTACGTGCGCGGCCACGGCTCTACCGGCGCGGGCGACATCGTCGACACCACCGGTCACGTGCTCGGACGTCACCACGGCCTTGAAGCCTTCACTCCCGGCCAGCGCCGCGGACTCAACCTCGGCGGCGGCTCCGCTCGCCGTTACGTCGTCGAACTGGATCCCATTGCCAATCGGGTGATCGTCGGTTCTCGCGACGAAAGCGGCGCACGCCAAATCGAAGTGCGCGCCGTCCACTGGGTGGCCGGCGCCCCGCCATCCGCGCCCCGCCGCGTCGGCGTCCGCACGCGTTACCGAATGCCGCTCGAGGATGCGACGCTCGTCATGACCTCACGCGGCGTCACCTTGGAATTCGGCGAGCCGACCTGGGCGCCTGCCCCGGGCCAGTCCGCCGTCTTCTACGCCGGCGACGAGGTTCTGGGCGGCGGTACCATCGCCGCGGTCACCGCTCGATGAGCGCCAATCCGCTCGCCCACGACGATCCCTACTGCCCGCGCTGCTTCCGGCTCGTCCTGAACGACTACGTCTTCTGCCAGTACTGCGGCCAGTTCATCCACCAGAACGCGCCGGCCGACTCCCGACCCTGGGACACGCGCCCCCCCGAGATTCCGGCCGCCGCACCGGTGGTTGCCCCTGAAGCGCCCAGTATCGACCTCCCCGAAGATGCCCTGCCCTACGCCGCCGCGGGCGGCGCTGCCGGCGACGAGGCGCCAACCGAAACTACCAACATCCAGCCCCCTGAGCCCGCCGACGCGCCTAAGGAAAAAACCGATACCGAATCAGCTTGATCACGGCCTCCGGCCCGTCCACCCACCAGCGCAGCTTCTTCTTCTCCTCTCGTGCCTCGTAGCTGATCGGAACCTGGGCAATCCGCTCGCCGCGTGACACGAAAGCGGCCGTCAGCTCTACCTCCAGGTCGAACGACTCAGCCTGCAGCGTCACGCCCTCCAGCACCTCGCGCCGCCACATCTTGTAGCAGGTCTCCATGTCTCGGATGGCGACGCCGTACAGCAGGTTGGTCAGCATCGTCAGTGCCTGGTTCCCGGCGCGCAGCACAAACCGCTGGCTGCTGAAGTCGCGGTAGCCGTACACCACCCGCGTCTCACCCGCCTCAATGAGCTTGAGCATCGGAACAAAGTCGTTCGGGTGGTATTCCAGGTCGGCGTCCTGGATCACAATCACCTCGCCGCTGGCCTCCGCCAGGCCTGTGCGGACGGCCGCGCCCTTTCCCTGGTTCACGGGATGCCGCACGACCCGCACCCCCGGAACCTCCGCTTCCGAAATCGCGTCAAGCGTCCGGTCGGTTGAGCTGTCGTCCACCACGATGATCTCGATATCGAGATCCAGGGCGGCCACCCGCTCCAGCACCAACGCAATCGTCTCCGCTTCGTTGAATGCGGGAACAATCACGCTCAGCTTGATCGGAGGCCTCGCCATAGCTGAATTATGTCAAGAAACGAGTTGAGTATCACCCTCGGGCTGTTCCCGGATTGCACGCCCGCCTGTCGTGGATAGTGCGTCACCCCAACCTGCGTGAAGCTGAACCCGCCTCGCAATGCGCGCGCAATCAACTCCGCCGAAATTGCCGCGCCCCGCCCGGAAATAAAGTCCTCCACCGGCACGGCCTCGCGCCGGTACAGCTTGAATCCGCAGTCCAGGTCGCGCACCCGAAACCCAAGCAGAACGCGCACGGACAGCCCCCACAGCCATGCATTTAGCCGCCGATAGAACGGGTCCGCTCGGTTGATTCGGTAACCCAGGACAAACCCGTGGTCGTCCAGCGCATCCACCACTGCCGGCAGGTCCGCCAGCGAGAACTGCCCGTCGCCGTCGGCGCAGAAAATCAAGTCACCCTTCGCCGATTCGAATCCAGTCCGCAGCGCCCGTCCGTACCCCATGTTGGTCGGATGTGAAACCACGCGCACCCGGGAGTCGTTCTCCGCGATCGCCCCGGCCCGTGCCGCCGTGTCGTCGCTCGATCCGTCATTGACGATGATGACTTCGAAGTCGTCGGCGACGTTCGACAGATGCTCCAGCGCATTGCCGATGACCTGCGCCACGTTTTCCTCTTCGTTATGGCACGGGAAGAAAACGCTGATTGAGGTCCATTGCCTGGGTTCGTCGGGATCTTGTTGCAAGTCAGTCCCCTGGTCAGATGCCGGCCGGTCGCGAGTCGATGGCCCCTGCCACTCGTCCGCCGCTGACTATGGCACACGCCCGCCAGTTACTTGTAAGCGGCATAATCCCAGGCCACCTCCGCACGGGATCAGGCCCATGCGCGTTTCCTATACCACCTATTCCGCGCCCGCCTGGTCGCTCGAGCGCCATGTCGCCGTCGCCACCGAGTTGGGCTGCGAGGGCCTTGAGCTCCGAAATCTCGACGGCCAGCCCATTGATCCCGCGATGCCCGAGGATCTCCGCACCGCGATCTTCGAAGCGATCGCCGATGCCGGCCTCGAAATCTGCGTCGTCGGCAGCGGCGCTCGGTTCGCCCTGCCCGCCGCCGCCGACCGCCGGGCCGCTGTCCAACAAGCCATCGCCGTTGTCGAGCTTGCCGACGCCTGGGACGCTCCGATCGTCCGCGTCTTCGGCGGCGCCTACGATCCTGGTCCGTCCGATGACGAGGTCAATGGCTGGGTCGCCGAAGCCCTGCGCGAAGTCGCCGTCGCGGCCGACCCATACGGCATCCGCCTCGCCCTGGAAACTCACGACGCCTTCTCGACTGGCCAGCGGGTCCGGCGTGTGCTTGATCTAGCGGACCACACTGGCATCGGCGTCGTTTGGGACTTCGCGCATCCCGTTCGCCACGGCGAGACCGTCGACCAGACCTGGGACCTCATCCACCGAGACGTCATCCACACGCACTTCAAGGACATGAAGCTCACCGGCGGCGGACGCGACGGTTGGGAGTCCGTGGGCCCCGGCGAGGGTGACCTTCCCTTGGCCGACATGGTCGACCGGCTCGTCCAGGCGCACTACGACGGCTACGTATCCACCGAATGGGAAGGCCGCGACCCCGACGGCGCCGACGATCCCACCGACGCGCTCCGCGCCCACACGGCGTCCATTCGAAACCTGATCGCGCAAGCCCGCGAGACTTAAGGCCTCGGCCCCGCGGTCGGCTTCACGGAAGCGCAATCGCGGAGATTCCCGTTGACTCGCCCGCAGCCCGCGCCTACCCTTGCAACTGGAAAGGCGTTGATCGGGACGAGTACGCGCCACCTTCCACGCCAGAGAGTCGGGCCCCGTGCTGAAAGCCCGGTCGTGGGAATAGCGTCGAATGGCCCCGTGAGCCGCGGACCGAACGGCATCGCCCAGTAGGCTCCGACGGAAGCCCACCGTGACCCGGGCAGGGTATCGAGCCCGTGGCTCCGTACCTGTGAGGAGCGCCCTCGGCGCTTGAATTAGGGGTGGCACCGCGAAGGCCATCAACCTCTCGCCCCCTTTGGCTGGCGAGAGGTTTTTTGCTTTAAGGCGCCGGAAGGAGGGGCCACATGCTGTCCACCGCACCGTCCCGCACGGACACCTGCGCCTGGACGCTCCAGCAATTGCACGCTGGCCGTGGCGTCCCCGTCTTCCGCGACCTCCCCGCCGACCTCGACACCCCCGTCGCCGCCTACCTCAAGCTCCGTGGCGACGGTCCCTCCTTCCTATTGGAAAGCGTTGAGCACGGCGAAACCGTCGGCCGCTACTCATTTGTGGGAGGCGGGCCGCGTACCGTCGCCCGCCTGCGCGACGGTCAGGCCACGGTGGCCAATGGAAGCGGTGACCCTGAGTCCCAGACCTACCACGACCCGCTGGAGTTCATTGCCGGACTCCAGCATCCCTTCCCCATTGCCACCCATCCCGACCTGCCGCCCTTCCAGGGGGGCGCCGTGGGTTACCTCACCTACGACGTTGCGGCGGACTTCGAACGCCTGCCGGTCCCCGAGCGGGACTCCCTCGGCGTGCCCGACGCCGTATTCATGTTCTGCGACGACCTGGTCGTGTTCGACCATGTCACACAGGTCCTGCGCCTTGTGACCCTCGCGTACCCCTCGGACGACACCAAAGCCGCCCTGGCAGCGGCCGAAAGCCGTCTCGATCAACTGGCCACACGGCTCGACGGCCCCTACGCCGCCCCGCCCCCGCTCCCGACCTCCAACGGCGAAGGTCCCTCCCAGAGCATGACCCGGGCCGAATTCGAAGACTGCGTTCGCCGGGCCAAGGAATACGTCGCGGCCGGCGACATCATCCAGGTCGTACCGTCGATTCGCTTCAGCCGTCCGCTAAACGTCGACGCTTTCCAGGTCTACCGGCACCTTCGGCGCGTCAACCCCTCGCCCTACATGTTCTTCCTGGACTGCGGCGACCTCCAACTGGCAGGCGCATCGCCCGAAATGCTGCTCCAGGCCGTCGAAGGCCGCGCTCGCACCCGTCCCATCGCCGGCACGCGCCCCCGCGGCTCGACGCCCGACGAGGAGGCCGAACTCGAGCGCGACCTCCTGGCCGATCCCAAGGAACTCGCCGAACACGTAATGCTCGTAGACCTCGGCCGCAACGACCTCGGCCGCGTCTCCAGGCCCGGCACGGTCAACGTCGACGACCTCATGATCGTCGAGCGCTTTTCGCACGTCATGCACATCGTTAGCGACGTAAGCGGTCAGCTTGATCCACGGTTCCGCGGCGTCGACGCCCTCCGCGCCTGCTTCCCGGCCGGCACGCTGAGCGGCGCGCCCAAGATTCGCGCCATGGAAATCATCGCCGAACTGGAGGACCTTCGCCGCGGCCCCTACGGCGGCGCCGTCGGGTACATCAGCCATTCCGGTGACATGGACACCGCCATCACCATCCGCACGCTGCTCGCCTGTAACGGTCGTGCCCACGTCCAGGCCGGCGCCGGCATCGTGGCCGACTCGGTGCCGGCCACTGAATACGAGGAGTGTGTCAACAAGGCTCGCGCCGTGCTGCAGGCCATCCAGCTCGCGGAGGAGACGGCTCGTGCTGCTCGTACTGGATAACTACGACTCGTTTACATACAACCTCGTGCAGTACCTCCAGGTCTTGCACGCCGACGTAACCGTCCACAGGAACGACATGGTCTCCGTTCACGACGTCAAGGACATGTCGCCCGACGCCATCGTCATCTCACCCGGCCCCTGCACCCCCCACGAGGCCGGCATCTCCGTTGATCTCATCCGCGAGCTCGGTCCAAGCATTCCAACCCTCGGCGTCTGCCTCGGCCACCAATCCATCGGCGCGGCCTTCGGCGGCCAGGTCGTCCGTGCTCCCGTGCTCATGCACGGCAAAACGTCGCCCATCGCCCACGACGGCCGCCGTCTCTTCGCCGATCTCCCGAATCCATTCGATGCCACCCGCTACCACTCCCTCATCGTCGCCCGCGATAGCCTGCCCGCTGACCTGGAAGTCACGGCCCAGAGCCCCGACGGGCTTATCATGGGAATGCAGCATCGTTCGCACCCCATCTACGGCGTGCAATTCCACCCGGAATCCATCTTGACCGCCGCCGGACCCGCCCTCTTGCGGAACTTCCTCCAGTTGGCCGAAATACCAGTGGCCGCATGATTGCCGACGCCATCCGCTCCGTCGTCGACGGCGATGACCTCCAGAGCGACACCGCCGCCGCACTAATGGATGCGATTCTCGAAAACGAGATGACCCCGGCCCAGTTCGGCGCCCTGGTCACCGGCCTGCGCCTTAAGGGCGAATCGGCCGCCGAGATCGCCGGATTCGCCGCCAGCATGACCCGCCACGCCCTGAGCGTCGACGTCGACAGCGCCGCGCTCGTCGACACCTGTGGCACCGGCGGCGGCCGCACCCGCTGGGTCGGAGTCTCGACCGCTGCGGCATTCGTCGCCGCTGGCGCTGGCGCCGTCGTCGCCAAGCACGGCAACCGTGGCGTCACTCGGCCGGCCGGCAGCGGTGACGTACTCGAGGAGCTCGGCGTCAACCTCATGGCGGGGCCCGACCTCGCCGCTGAGGCGCTCGCCGAAGCCCGCGTGGCCTTCATGTTCGCCCTGGCCTTTCACCCCGCCATGCGCTTCGCCGGACCGCTCAGGCGCGAAATCGGTATCCGCACGGTCTTCAACATCCTTGGGCCCCTGACAAACCCGGCGGGCGCCCAGCGCCGCCTGCTTGGCGTGGGAGATCCCGCCCTCGTTCCCACAATCGCCGAGGCCTTGCGCCTGCTCGAGATCGGCCGCGCCCTCGTCATGCACGGGCACGCTGGCGTGGACGAGATCTCCCTCACCGGTCCAACCCGCGTCTTCGATGTCAGCGGCGGCGCCGTGACCCAGTACGAAATCACGCCGTCCGACTTCGGCCTTCCCGTTGTGGACGCCTCCGAACTCGAAACCCACGATGCCGCGGCCATTGCCGCCGAAACCCGAGAACTGCTGGCCGGGCGCCACTCCGGCCCTCGCCGGGACGTCGTTCTGGCCAACGCTTCCGGCGCTCTCGTTGCCGCCGGCATTGCAAGCGACTGGCGAGACGGCGTGTCGCGGGCGTCGGACGCCATCGAAAGCGGGGCCGCTCTCGCCTGTCTCGACCGTCTCGTTGAAGTCTCGAACAGGAGCGACGGAGCGTAGGACGTGATCCTCGACGATATTGTCGCCCGCAAGCGCCTGGACGTAGCGGCCCGTGCCGGGCACGCACAGCTCGCCGACCTCCAGACCCGCCTCGCCCGGCGCACCCCCACGCGCTCGCTCTGGCGCGCCCTCGATCAGGAAGGCGTCGGGGTCATGGCCGAGATCAAGCGCCGCTCGCCTTCTGCGGGCGTCTTTGCGGAGAACGTTGATCCCGCCGCCTGGGCGACCCGCTACCAGGCCGGCGGTGCCGTCGCCGTCTCGGTCCTCACCGACGAGCCATTCTTCGGCGGAACCCACGCCGATCTGGTCGCCGCTCGTGCCGCGACGGACCTGCCGGTCCTGCAAAAGGACTTCGTCATCACCGACTACCAGGTTTTCGAAGCCGCCGCCTACGGCGCCGACGCCGTGCTGCTCATCACCGGCCTCACGCCGGATCAGGACCTCGCGGCCCAACTCAGGCTTGTCCATCGGCTCGGCATGGAAGCCCTCGTCGAAGTACACACCGAGGAAGAGTTGGACGACGCCCTCCTCGCCGGCGCTCGCATCCTCGGCATCAACAACCGCAACCTGCGCGAGTTCACGACTGATCTGGCCGTCACCGAGGAACTCTGCAAGCTGATTCCCGAAGAAATCACCATCGTCAGCGAAAGCGGCGTCCACACCGCCCACGACGTCGAGCGCCTGGCTGCGGCCGGCGTCAGCGGCGTCCTGGTCGGCGAGTCGATCATGACCGCCGACGATCCACTTGAGCAGCTCCGCATGTTGGTCGAGGCCGGCGAGTAGCTGTCGCATGCTCATCAAGATCTGCGGACTCCTGGAACCCGCCGACGCCCACGTTGCCGTCGCGGCCGGTGCCGACATGGTGAGCGTGATCTTTGCTCCCGCCCGACGCCGCCGAACTCTTGCTGAGGCCCGCGCCATCTTCGACACGGCGCCCCCCCACGTGGAACGCGTCGGCGTATTCGTCGATGCGCCCATGTCCGAGGTGCGTGAAGTCATTGATGCCTGCCGGCTGGACCGCGTGCAACTCGCTGGCGCCGAGACGCCGGCCTATTGTCAGGCGTTCGGCGAGCGTGCGGTCAAGACCCTCCGCCTGCCCAACGACCTCGGCGAGTTGCCGAGGTTCTCAGTCCCGCTTCTCCACCTCGACGCTCTTGTGGAAGGCCAGGCCGGCGGAACTGGCGAGAGTTGGGATTACGCGCTCGCCCGCGACGCGGCCCTTGCCTTTCGAGTGCTCCTTTCCGGCGGCCTGTCGCCCGATAACGTGGCCGCCGCAATTCACGCCACGCGCCCCTACGGCGTCGATGTCAGTAGCGGCGTGGAAACCAGCCAGCGCAAGGACTACGACAAGATCGAACAGTTCATCCGCAACGCTCGCCAGGCCTTTGCGGCGGCCGCTGGCGCATGAGCCGGCTCCGCCTCTTCGCTCTCGGCCTGGGGCTGTTCGCGCTCGCCGCCTGTTCGCACGGGCTACAGCTCGAAAACGGCGAGCGTCCGGTCCAACCCATCACGCGCATTAGCTTCCTGTTCGCTGAGGGCCAGAACGACATTGTCGTCAACGCCCCGGCCCAGCCCGACGCCACGCCTGGCCCCGCCCAGTTGCCGTCGCCCGCTGCGTCGCCAACGGCGCTGCCAACCGCTGCGCCAACCCCGTCGCAGCCCACCCAGGCCCCCACCGACCGACCCGCCACACCGACTCAACCCACAACCGCGCCGGCCCAGGTAACGGGAGAAGCCACACCCACAGCCGAACCGACGCCTCTTCCTGACGTCGACATCGCCGCCATCACGGCCAACGAGACCGCCAAATCCCTCGTCATTCCGGCATCCGAGGTCGATCCGGGGCTCGAAATCATCGACGAGGAATCCGACCCCAGCGACTTCCTGTCCGAAGAGATCATGGCCCAATCCGGCCTGCAGAGCTTCTTCGTCAGCGGCAGCACCCGCCAGCCCTCCGGCGGTGTCGGGTCCGGTCGCCCCGTACAGCTCGTGCAGCGCCTCTTCGTCCACGCCAACGCCGAGGGCGCCTCCAGGATGTTCGAGGAACTAGTCGATAGCGCCGCACCAACCTTTGCCATCGCCGCGCTCGGCTTCTTTCGCCAGTTCTACCCTGACCTTGAGCCCGGAACGCGCACGTCGGACCAATTCACCCTGGCCGACCAGAATCGCCTCATCGAAGTCCGCATAGATCCCAATATGGCTCCCGAAGAACGTGAGCTCGGACCTGGCGACCCGCACATCTACTACCTGATCCTGCGCCAGGGCCGAGTCTCAGCCATATTTGAGCTCGTCTACCTGAGCGCCCAGGATCCGGGCGTCGTCACCGTCCTGGGCGAACGCCTGATCAACCGTATTCCGAGCGACCTCGCGGAGTCGTAGAGCTAACAGTGCTTGAGACCCGCTCGCTGCCCGACGCCGCCGGCTTCTACGGCCCCTTCGGCGGTCGCTACGTGCCCGAAACGCTCGTAGCCGCCCTCGACGAGCTCGAAGCCTCCTTCCAGCGCCACCATCGCGACCCGGCCTTCGTGGACGAGCTCGAAGACCTCCTCCACTTCTACGCCGGCCGCCCCACACCCACCTACCACGCCACCCGCCTCAGCCGCGAACTCGGTGGCGCCCAGATATATCTCAAGCGCGAAGACCTCGCCCACACCGGCGCCCACAAGATCAACAACGCCCTCGGCCAGGGCCTGCTGGCTCGCGTCAGCGGCAAGCAACGTGTCATCGCCGAAACCGGCGCCGGCCAGCACGGCGTCGCCTCCGCCACCGTCTGCGCCATGCTCGGCCTCGACTGCGTCGTCTACATGGGCGAGGAAGACGTCCACCGCCAGGCCCTCAACGTCGCCCGCATGCGCACCCTCGGCGCCGAAGTCATACCCGTCACCTCCGGCACGCGCACCCTCAAGGACGCCATCAACGAGGCTCTCCGCGACTGGGTCACCAACGTCGAAACCACGTTCTACCTCTTTGGCTCCGCCACCGGTCCGCACCCCTACCCCCAAATCGTGCGCGAATTCCAGCGCGTCATCGGCCGCGAAGCCCGCGCCCAGATCCAGGACCTCGCCGGCTCTCTGCCTCACACCGTCGTCGCCTGCGTCAACGGCGGCAGCAACGCCATCGGCATGTTCTCCGCATTCATTGACGACCCTGGCGTCACGCTCGTCGGCATCGAAGCCGGCGGTCGCGGCGGCGACCAGGGCGACCATGCCGCCACCGTTGAAAGCGGGACCCCGGGAATACTCCACGGCGCGCGCAGCCTCCTCCTTCAGGATGAAGGCGGACAGATCATCGGAACGCACAGCATCGCCGCGGGGCTTGACTACCCCGGAGTCGGACCCGAACTCGCCTACCTGCACCATGTCGGCAGGGTGGATTTCGCCACGTATGGCGACGCTGACGCGATGGACGCCCTCCAACTGTTGGCACGAACCGAAGGCATCATTCCCGCCCTCGAAAGCGCTCACGCCGTCGCCTGCGCCGTCCGGATTGCGCCCGAGGCAAGCAGCGACCACGTCATCCTCGTCAATCTCTCAGGACGCGGTGACAAAGACATGGAGACCATCGCCGCCGAACTCGGGACTCGCGTATGAACCGCATTGACTCGGCATTCAAGTCCGCCAAAGCCGAGTCGCGCCTCGTCCTGGCCCCCTACGTCACCGTCGGCTATCCAACCCTTGAATCCGCCGTCGAGCTGGCGCTGGCCTACGTTGAAGCAGGCGCCGACATGCTTGAGATCGGCATGCCCTTCAGCGACCCCATCGCCGACGGCCCAACGGTGCAGCTGGCCTCCCAAATTGCGCTCGAACGGGGCGTCTGGCTTGAAGATGCCTTCCGGCTCATCGAGCGGATTCGTTCCCAAACCGACATTCCGCTGGCCCTGATGGGCTACGCGAACCCGTTCATGCAATTCGGCTTCGGCGCGCTGTCGCGCGAATCCTCGGCAGCCGGCGCTGACGGCTTGATTGTCCCGGACGTTCTGCCGGAGCAAGCCCAGGACATCGAGGCCGCGAATGCCGAGCACGGCCTGCACTTCATCCGCTTTGCGGCCCCGACCTCGCCGCTCGAACGGCTGCGGCAAATCGACCAGGGAGCCAGGGGCTTCATCTACTGCGTCAGCGTCACCGGCGTCACCGGCAGCCGCGCCGAGCTTTCCGAGAGCCTGCCCGCCTACCTGGCCCGCGTCGGCAAGGCCACCAGCATCCCCCGCGTCGTCGGCTTCGGCATCTCCAGGCCCGAGCACCTCCTGTCGCTCCACGGACGCGCCGAAGGCGCCATCGTCGCCAGCGCCCTCATCGACATCGTGCAAGCCAGCCCGCCCGGCCAGGGCGTTGAAGCCGCCGCCGCCCACGTCCGCAGCCTCGCCGCCGCCGCATGACCCGCGTCATCCTCATCAGTCTCGGGCTGGCGGCCGCCGCCTACGTCCTCATCATCCTGCGCACCGCCTGGCTCATCGTCCACCCAAACCGGCGCTGGCGCCCGACCGACTGGGAACCGCTGCCCCTCAACCCGGCGCGCGTGCGCTTCAAGTCGGCCGACGGCACCCCGCTCGCCGGCTGGATCAAGCCGCACGACAATCCCATAGCCACTGTCATCCTTGTCCACGGACTCGGCGTCAATCACACCGTCCTGGCCAATCGCGCCTACCGCCTCTGGCAACGGCGCTTCTCAGTCATGCTCCTCGACCTCCGCGCCTGCGGCGAGTCCGCTGGCTCAACCAGCACCTGCGGCGTCCGCGAAGTCGAGGACGTTTCGGCCGCCGTCGATCTCTGCATCCACCAGCCTGAATTCGGCGACGCGCCCATCGTCGCCCTCGCGGACTCGCTCGGCGGAACCGTCGCCCTTGCCGCCGCCGCGCAGCGCTCGGAAATCAAGGCCGTGTTTACCGATTGCGCGCCCGTCTCGCTGCGCTCCGCGATCGACAAGGGCTTCGGGGCCTACACCGGTCTGCCCGTACTCCCGTTTCGACGAGCCGTCGTGTGGGCCGCGGAACGCATCACTGGCGAGAGTGTCGAAGACTTCTCTGTCGAAGACTCCATTGCCCGCATCGCGCCCCGCGCCGTCTGCCTTGCCCACGGCGACCAGGATCCGCTCGTGGATGTGGCCGACGCTCACCTGCTGCATTCGCGCGCCGGCGAACCTAAAGAACTCTGGCTCGAACCCGACGTCGGCCACGTCCTCGCCAGCCAGATCCACCCCGAGACGTACGCCGACCGCGTCGCCGACTTCTTCAGTCGCGCCGTTTCGCCCGACCGCGGCCCTTCACAACAGTCCGAAAAGCGACGCACCGCTCAATCTCCGGAAACGCCGGGCAACCCCGGCCCAGCGTCCAACGGCGCCGACTCCACGGTATCCGCCCAAACCGCCTCGCGTCCCTAGGCGCCGTCGTCCCAGCGCGACGTTCGCGTATCCGTCTCAAACTCCGGCGTGCTGTACGCCTCCGCCTCCAGCAATTCCTTCAGCTTCTCCAGCGACACTGTCATCACCAGGTCCGCGTCCCGCTTGGCTTTTCCGCCGATGCCAAAGAAGCTCCGGCCCTCGTTGTCCAGTTTCAGCACCCAGTCCACTTCGGTCCCGGTCAGCGAGTGCTTGACCTGCACGCTCGCGCTATGCGGCTGAAATTCCGCGTAGCGCGTCGGCAATCGGTACGTGAACACTCGGCGCTCGGCATCGAACTCCAGGATTTCAACCTCCGCCTGCGCCGCTCCGCTCACCGCAATCTTGGTCCCAACGTCCAGCGGCCCGTCCCCAACCTTTCGGACTTCGGCCACGCCGGGAAACCAGCGCACCAACTCCGAGCCGTCGGTCCACGCCCGCCACGCCGTGTCCGGGTCTGTATGGATGAATTGCTCGACCTTCTGGCCGATCACGATCCGCTGCGACTCCATGCTGGCTCCTCGCAGGCCGCCATTCGTGCGTCCCGCCCTATGGTACGCGCCACCGGCGGTCTCGGCGCGCACTTTCGGCGGTAAACTCACCGTGGAGGGGTGCCCGAGTGGTTTAAGGGGCTCGTCTCGAAAACGAGTAGGCGTGATGAGCGCCACGTGGGTTCGAATCCCACCCTCTCCGCC
>JAPPFO010000070.1:14327-19722 GCA_028875175.1 Chloroflexota bacterium
GGAGAGGTCGCCTAGAGGCTTAGGGCGCACGCCTGGAAAGCGTGTAGGGGGCAACCCCACGTGGGTTCGAATCCCACCCTCTCCGCCAGTCATCCCGGCCGGCGCCATCGCCACTCGCCAGCACCCGGGGATGCCCGTTCCCCGATCTGGCGTCGGTGCCGCCGAGTCTCCCCTTGACTTAGCCAATGCAAATACCTACCCTTCGCCGTGGCTAAAGTTAGTCATAGCTAATATGGAGTGTTAGGCAATGCTTCATGACGGGCAGGAGCCGCGAAGTCCGCCTGCATCCACCGGTCGCCTCAGCCGTCGCCGCTTCCTGCAAATCGGAGCCGTCGCCGCTGCCGGCTCCACCGCCGCCGCGGCCCTCGCCGCCTGCGGCGAATCCCAGATCGTTGCGGTCGAGAAGATCGTGACCCAGACCGAGATCAAAGAGATCCCGGTCGAAAAGGTCGTCACGCAGACCGTCGTTAAGGAAGTCCCGGTCGAACGCGTCGTCGAGAAAATTGTCACAGTCGAGAAGCTGATCCCCCCAACGCAGCAATCCGTCACCGTCTACTCCGGCCGCAGCGAATCCCTCGTCGCTCCCGTCCTCGCCCAGTTCGGCGAAATCTCCGGCGTCGACGTCCGGATCAAGTACGCCGGAACCCCGGCCCTCGCCGCCACCCTGCTCGAGGAGGGCTCCAACTCACCTGCCGACCTCTTCTACGCGCAGGACCCCGGCGGCCTCGGCGCCGTCGAGCCGCTCTTCGCCCCGCTGCCCCAGGACATCCTCGAGCGATCGCCCGCCTGGGGTCGCCACGCCGACGGCCTCTGGACCGGCGTCACCGGCCGCGCCCGCACCGTCGTCTACAACAACCGGAAGTTCACCGAAGCCGACCTGCCCGACGACATGTTCGGTTTTCACGATCCCGCCTGGAGAGGCCGCATCGGCTGGGCCCCCACCAACGGCTCCTTCCAGGCCATGGTCACCGGCATGCGCGCCGTCTGGGGTGAAGACCGCGCCTCCGAGTGGCTCCAGGGCATCAAGGCCAACCAGCCCATCGAGTTCCCCAAGAACACCCCGCAAGTTGCCGCCGCCGCCGCCGGCGAAATCGACGTCGGCTTCGTCAATCACTACTACCTGCACCGCTTCATGTCCGAGCAGGGCGAGTCCTTCAACGCCCGCAACTACCACGTACGCGGTGGTGGACCGGGTGCCCTTATCATGGTCTCCGGCGCGGGTGTCCTGGCCTCCGCCGCCAATCCCGAGCCGGCGCAGGCGCTCATCCGCTTCCTGCTCTCTGACGTGGGACAGAGCTACTTCGTGTCCAACACCTTCGAGTACCCCATGGCGCCCGGCGTCAAAACGCACCCGGGCGTAACGCCGCTGGACAGCATCAAT
This sequence comes from Chloroflexota bacterium, assembly GCA_028875175.1. Classification (GTDB taxonomy): domain Bacteria; phylum Chloroflexota; class UBA11872; order UBA11872; family UBA11872; genus UBA11872. Next base: position 15,709 of record JAPPFO010000070.1, read on the forward strand.
CGGCCCGACATCGCGCCTTCGCAATTGACTGACCTCAAGGGAACGCAGGCGCTCCTTCGGCAGCTCGAAATCTTGCCTTAGCTCCGCGGCTTATGGCTTCGATCCCCTCGGTTGAGCGCCTCTCCGGGTCGTTTACAGCCCGCCGGTCCCCGCCCGTTGGGCTGACCCTCCTGGCCCTGGCGGTCACCGCACTCCTCCTGTTGCCGGTGATCTACCTGGGGATTCGGTCCTTCGACTCGGGGACCGAGGCTTGGCAGCTACTGATGCGTCCGCGCATCGCGGCCGTCATTGGTCGTAGCCTCCTCCTCGTCGTCTCAGTCACCGTCGTCGCCACCGCGCTGGCCGTGCCTATCGCCTGGCTGCTCACCCGCACCGACCTTCCCGGTCGCCGCGTGTGGACCGTGGTCATGGTCCTTCCCCTCGTCATTCCCAGCTTCGTCTACGCCCTCGTCGCCGGTACCGCCCTGGGACCGCGCGGCCTGCTGCAGCAGGGATTGGAAGCCGTGTTCGGCGTACCCGAATTGCCCTCAATCTACGGATTTCCCGGCGCCCTGCTGGCCCTTGCGCTGCTCACCTACCCGTACGTCCTGTTGCCGACCATGGCCGCCCTCCGGCGCCTGGATCCTGCGCTTGAGGAGGTCAGCCGCTGTCTCGGCCGCGGCGCCCTCCGCACCTTCGCCACCGTCACCCTGCCGGCTCTCCGACCGGCCATCGCCGCCGGCGCTCTCCTTGCCGCCCTCTACACCCTCTCGGACTTCGGTGCCGTCTCGCTGCTGCGCTACGAGACCTTCACCGCCGCCATCTTTGTCCAGTACCAGTCAGCCTTCGACCGTGCCGCCGCGGCCGCCCTCTCGCTTGTCCTGGTCGCCGCCGCCATCGCCATCGTCGCCCTCGAGGCCCGCAGCCGTGGTCGTTCCCGGTACCACGCCCTCGGGCCGGGCCCACGCCGTGAGTTCCGCCCCATCCCGCTAAAGCGTTGGCGCTGGCCCGCAGTGGCCGGACTGGGCTTGGTGGCGTTCGCCACCACCGGCGGCCCGGCGGCCGTCCTGGTCTACTGGCTACTTCGCGGCCTTGCGGCCGGCGAAGCGCTCCTCGAACTCGCCCAGCCCCTCGCGAACTCGGTCTGGGTGTCGCTAGTGGCCGCCGCAATTCTGCTGGTCGTGGCCATCCCCATCGGCGTGCTCCTCGTCCGTTACCCCAGCCCGATCGCGCGCCTCGTCGAGCGCGGCTCCTACGTCGGCTTCGCCCTCCCCGGCATCACCGTCGCCATCGCCTTCATCTTCTTCGGCATCAACCTGGCCCGGCCCATCTACCAAACCCTCGTGCTGCTCCTCGCCGCCTACGTTGTCCTGTTTCTCCCAACCACCCTTGGCGCGGTGCGCGCCGGCCTCCTCCAGGTCGATCCCCGCACCGAAGAAGCCGCCCGCACCCTTGGCAAGAGCCCTCGGCAGGTCCTTTGGCGAGTCACCATCCCCGCCGTCCGTGGCAGCCTCGCCGCCGGCGCCGCCATGGCCTTCCTCCTCGTCATGAAAGAACTCCCCGCCGCGCTCCTGCTTGGCCCCATCGGCTTCCGCACCCTCGCCACCGTCACCTGGGCCGCCGCCGACGAAGCCTTCTTCGCCCAGGCCGCCTCGTCCTCGCTCCTCCTGATCCTCGTCGCCTCGCTTCCCCTCGCCCTCATCCTCGCCCGTCGCGGCCCTATCGGCATCCTGCGTGCCGCCGCCTAGATCGCCCGCGTATCATGCGAGTCCCGGCCCACACGCAGGACGCGCCATGTACGACCCGCACCTGCATCTGCTGATCGACGACCACGAGGTCCTCTACCGCGCCAATCTCACGCGCTTTGTCGAGCAACCCCAGCGCGTCTCTCTCGAACCGGTCCTCAAGCCTGAAGCGCCCTGGGAACACGGCCACGTCTGCCTCTGGGGTTCGGTGTTGCACAACGGCTCCGAATTTCAGATGTGGTACCTGGCTATCCCGCCCGATCGCCGCAGCGGTTACGACCGCATCTGCTACGCCACCTCGCCCGACGGCGTCAACTGGACGCGTGGCGACTTCGATCGCTACCCGCTCCCCGAAGCCCCCCGCAACAACCTCGTCTACAGGGACGAGCAACTGCCCCGGATTCGCCGCAGTCATCCGTTCACCGTCATCCGCGATCCCCACGAGCCCGACCCGCAACGCCGTTACAAGTTCGTCGGCTACATGAACGATGCCGACCACAACCGCGGCTACTCCATCGGCTTCAGTCCCGACGGAATCGACTGGACCTACGCCCCCCGCGCCCTCATACCCCGCGGCGACCGCACCGCCGTCGGCCAGGACTTCGTCAACGGCGACTTCGTCATGACCTCCCGCGGCGACAACCGCGGCAGGGACCGTCAGGCCGGACACATGACCAGGCGTGATATCGCCATTTCGCGCTCCCCGGACCTCTTGAACTGGACCCCCGGCGTCCGCGTCTTCGAAGGTGACGACGACGATCCGCCCGGCACCGAGTTCTACGGCATGCCCCTCTTCATGTGGGGCAACCAGTGGATCGGCTTCCTCGAGTACTACGACCCGCTCAACGAAATCCTCAACGTCCAGCTCACCACCAGCCGCGATGGCGATCGTTGGGAACGCGCCTGCTCACGCCGCACCTACTTCGATGTCGGGTCCTCCGACTCCTGGGAAAGCACCTGGGTCGTCTTCCCGCCATCCCCGCCCATCGTCGTTGGCGACGAGATGCTGCTCTGGTACACAGGCCGTCCCCTCGCCCACCGCCGGGCCGAAGAACTCACATTTTCATCCTCGATCGGACTGGCCCGTGCTCCTCGCGACCGCTTCGCCGGCCTTCGCGCCGGACCCGACGGCGGCGAACTGACCACCGACTGGGTCGAAGTCGGCGGCCCCCGCCTGCTGCTCAACATCGGAGCCGCCGCGGGCTCCCTCACGGTCGCTGTCACCGGCGACGACGCCACACCCATCCCTGGCTTCGACCACGCCGACTACGATTCCGGAATCAAGAGCGGCGTCGACGTGGAAGCCACCTGGAACGGCCGCAACCTCGCCTCCCTCGTCGGCCGCAGCGTCCGCCTCCACGTCAAGATCACCTACGCCACCCTCTATGCCTACCGCTTCGCCGGCGCCTGAAAGCTGCCTGTGCCATGAGTGACCTCGCCCTGCTCGGCGGCCGGCCAGTCCGTTCCGAACCCTTCCCCCAATGGCCCATCGTCGAGGAATCGGATGTCCAGGCCGTCGCCGAGGTGGTTCGCAGCGGCGCCTGGGGACGCCTCGGCGCCAGCCAGGTCCACGAGTTCGAAAAAGCCTTCGCCGCCTACCAGGGCGCCGCCTACGGCCTCAGCGTCAACAGCGGCGGCGTCGCCCTCGAGCTCGCCCTCATGTGCCTCCACCTGCCACGGGGTGCCGAAGTCCTCGTTCCCGCCTACACCTACATGGCCACCGCCACCTGCATCCTCCGCGCCGGTCTCACCCCCGTCTTCGTCGACATCCACCAGGACACCTACAACATCGACCCCGCCCGGCTTGAATCAGCTGTCACCGACCAGACCGGCGCAATCCTCGTCGTCCACTTCGGCGGCCTGTCTTGCGACATGGACGCCGTCCTCGCGGTCGCCGCGAAACACGACCTTCGAGTGGTCGAAGACTCCGCCCACGCCCACGGCGCGACCTGGAAGAACCGCGGCCTCGGCACCATCGGCGATGTCGGTTGCTTCAGCTTCCAGGCCAGCAAAAACCTCAACGCCGGTGAAGGCGGCATGCTCCTGACCAACGACGCCCAGATCTATACCCGCGCCATCGAATACCACGATCTCTGGGCCGGCGGCATGCTCGAACGCGAGGGCCAGCTCGGCCAGGGCAGCATGCGCTCCGGCGCCACCTGGGACTACCCCGTCGCCGCTTCCAGCAACCGCATGCCCACCTACCAGGCCGTTCTCCTCCACCGCCAGCTCGAACGCCTTGAGGACCAGACCGAGCTCCGCGCTGCCAACGGCGCCTACCTCGACGACC
>JAPPFO010000070.1:19732-25368 GCA_028875175.1 Chloroflexota bacterium
CCTCGAAGGCATCCAACCCCGCCGCCAGGACGACTGGGTCACCCGCGATTCCCGGCACCTCTACATCTGCCGCTACGACGCCGATGCCTTCGACGGCCTGCCTCGCGAGACCTTCATCAAGGCCCTCAACGCCGAGGGCATACCCGCTGCTCCCGGATACGGCCGCGCCCTCCACCACGCCGGCCTCTTTCAAAACCGCAACGGCGAACTCGCCCGCTTCTGGAACCGCAACGGCGGCCAACCCGACATCGACTACCAATCAGCCCCCTGCCCCGTCGCCGAACGCCTCTGCGCCGGCGAAACCCTCTGGCTCAGCCAGAACGTCTTCCTCGACACCCCCCAGGGCATGACCCAAATCGCCTCCGCCATCGAAAAAATCCGAGCCTCCGCCGCCGACCTGATCTCATAGGGGCGCAGCCCACCCGTTGGGGCGCTTCACGAGGCGCCTCATCCGCTCGAGCCGCTACACCAACCGCTCAACGGGCCGCTCTACGCCCACTCCCCCGTCGGCTCCGGCCACGGCAAGTCCTCCCGCGGCCCCCCATTCGGCCCCCAGCCAAAGTCCGCCCACCCGCGCGAGATGTACAGCCGCGGCGCCGGAAACCCGTCGTACAGGTGCACGTGCAGCGGCGCGCCGTCCCTTCCGTCGCGTCCCCGGAACAGCACGTAACTTCCCCGGTAGTCCTCGAACCGCCCGATCTGCGCGCACTCCGCAAACCGCGCCGGATCCTCGCCAAACACCCGCGTCGCATGATCCAGGGCCTGCCGAGCGTCCGGACCGCGGTCCTCCGGCGCCGGCGGCCAGATGACGTCGCACCACAACGGCAGGTCGCCCGCGTCCTTCGCGCCCTCGGCCGTCGTCACCCACGTCGGCGTAGACCACGCAAACCCGCCATTCGCCTGCGTCACCCGCACGTAGTACCAGGTCTCCCCGGCCAGCGGCGCCGGATCGCTCCACTCCACGCTCGCGTCCAGGCTGCCCGGCAACTCCGCATGCACCAGCCGCTCACCACGAATTATGTCAACCCGATCGACCGGCGCCGTCCCATGCACCGCCACCCGCAGGTCGACCGACCCATCGCTTGAAACCTCGGATCCCGCCGGCTCCCCGTTCACCTTCACGTCCAGCAGAATCCGGTCCCCCGTCGTCGCATACGTCCGACGCCCGAAAAACGCGTCCCGCACGCCCTCCCGCGTCAACTCCGGTGCGAACACCGCCGTCAGCGCGCTCCGCACCGAAAACGGTCGCCGCGGCGTCCCGCCCTGGCCGAAGCGCGGCCACACGTCGTACCCGGGATGTCCCGCGTGCTCGTCCGCCATTCCCACGCTCGCGAACTTGTAACCCCGCTGCAAGCCCTCGAATACGTACCACTCGGCGTGCTGGTGCATTGCCGAAATCTCGATCGTCGGCATCACGTCCTCGATGCCGTCCCCGTACCGCTGCCAGTCCGATCGCTGCGCCGCGTGCGACCCGATAAACACCTGCCCGTTCGTTGCCCGCACGGCCTCGATCGTCCCCGCAATCGTGTCCTCGATCACCAGGTCCGCGTCGTCGTCCATGAACCACACCGTCAGGTCCCCGGCCGCCCGCCGACGCTCCCACGGCGTGCGCTCATATCCCAGGAACGTCACGAACCGTCCCGGCTCGTGCCATGCCCGCGCTGTCCGCTGCATGTCGCCCCACATCTTCCGCACGTCCAGCACCGGCGGACGGTTGAACGCCCCCGTCGCCCGTCCCGGCGTCGCATAGATGTGGTCCGTCAGGCTGTAGAAGTCCAACCGCGCTTTGTTCCGCGCGTAATCGTGATTCCACTCCGCCGTTCCCGTGGCGTCCGCATAGTCCGCATGACTATGCATGTCGCCCCAGTAGATCCGTTCATTGGGCTCCACCCGGCACCGAATCGGGTTCGACATACCCGACAACGACCCATCGCCGCTGGTCACTGTCAGCCTGTGCACGCCCAGCCGGTCGAACCGCAGCCCTTCGACCTCCACGATTCCCGCGTCTTCATCCGTCACCGAGACGCTGGCCAACTCGACTCCATCCAGGCTCGCCCGCAGTTCGCCCACGAATGCCGCGCCCGGATTCGAATTCACGTCCTCCGCCCGCACGTGCAACGCGAACGCCTCGTCCAGCCCAACCACCGATGGCGCCGTCACCCTCAGCTTCGCCGGCGGACCCGGCACGATCGACGCCGTCACGCAATACGGCAGATACGTCCAGGTCCCGTCACCCGCGTGATCCACCGCCGCGTAATAGTTGATCCGCTCGATGCTGTACGCCGGCGCCGCTGTCGGCTCGCCGGCCCCCACCCGCAGCACCACCTCGTCCCCGTGCCGCAACTCGCCCCGCACCACCCGCACCTCGCAGAACCGGTTGTCCTTGTAGGCCTTCGCCAGGTGAACCAGTTCCAGCTCCGCGTCGCCGTCCGTCTCCACCGTCACGTAGTCCCAGCCGCTCGGATCATCCGTCTGCGGCATATACGCGCACGGCACATTCGTCTGATCGTTCCAGAAACTGATCGCCCCGCCGTCCCGGACCGGCTGATCCCCGCACCGGTACCTGAAGGTCCAGGTCCCTAGACTCCCCGCCTCAACCTCAATTGCATGCCCCTCTTCCCCGCCAAACCCAACCGTCAAGTCCTCCTGGTACCCGTCATCCCTCGGCAGCTCACCCACAACGCCCTCCCTTTCCGTCGCCTGGCTCGACGAAGCTCGCTACGCCAAGAGGCCCTGTCAGCACGCCCTGCGCCGTCGCGTCTCGGAGAGCGATCGCACTCGGCGCAATACCACGCCACGGAACAGCTCTTTCTCCCTCTCCCTGGCTGAGATCATTGCAAAAGCTCGCCTCGACCTCCAAGGCGGGGCGGATCTTCACCCTCTCCTGGGGGAGAGGCAGAATCGGCCGTCCTCGGCCGAATTCGGTGAGGGGTCTTCCGGGCACCCACCCCTGGGTTACGCAAAGGCCACCTGGCAGGGAGAGGGCTGGGGTGAGGGTCGAAGCCCTCAGTCAACGCCCCAGCCCTAAACGCCGCACCCGGTCTCCCTTCGCTCAAGAACAGGATTCTCGATGAATCACACCCACCCGTGCTCGATATTCACGGGTGACCCCGTCGTCTGCGTCGTCCAGTCGTAGCCCGACTCCAGCACCACCTCTTCATTGGTGATTGCCGACTGCTCCGCCGCAAACAGGATCTCCATGATGTGACGGCCGTACGGACCGTGCGTCGGGGGCTCGATGTTCTGCTCGATGCTGTCCACGAACCCCTTCCACTCGTACTTCATCTCCGCCGGCGGGTCGTCGAACGGGCGGTCTTCCCACTCGTCGCCCTTGCCCACCCGCACGTAGCGGGTGCCGTGCTGGCTGAAGCGCAGCGTCCCGTTCGCGCAGATCACCTGGCACGAGTAGTCCGGCGCACCGTCCGCGTAGCCCACCGAAACGGCCACGCCCGCCAGCCCGTTCTTGTAGCGGATAAACGCCGTCGCCGAATCGTCGGCCGCTTGGTAGTGCGCGCGCGTTCCGATCGCCGCCGACACCGACATCGCCTGCGACCCCATCACCCACGTCAACCGGTCCACCACGTGGACCCCGTTGCCCAACCACATGCCGCCGCCGTGGAAGCGGCTGCGGTACTGCGGGCGCCGCCCCGCGTGCCCCCAGTTCTTCGACATGTAGCAGACCGCCGTGATCAACGGTCCCAGCTCGCCCGAGTCCAGGATCGCCTTCGCTGCCAGGCTCGTCCCGTAGAAATGTTGGCTCAGGCCAACCATCAACTTCCGGTCGTTCGCGTCCGCCGCCTCGATCATCTCGTCGCACTGCTGCAGGCTGATCGCCATCGGCTTCTCCACCAGCACGTGCTTGCCGGCGTTCAGCGAATCGATCGTCAGCCGGTGATGCAACTGGTGACCCAGCACCACCGCCACCGCGTCGATCTCGTCGTCTTTCAGCAATTCCGTGTGCGATGTGTAGCCCTTCGGAATGTCGTAGGTCTCCATGTACCGCTGCCGCGGCTCCTCGAAGAGGTCCGCCACGGCCAGCACCTGCACGTTGTCCAGCGACTTGATGGCCTCACAGTGCGAGCGCGCAATCCCGCCCAGCCCAATGATCCCCACGTTCAACATAGGACCACGTCTCCCTCGGGTACCCCAACCACACCCCCCAGCCTAGGCCATTTCACCCCACGCCGAAACCAGCCACCCCACACTCATGCAGACGCCAGTCGCCGATCCGCTTGCGGCCCACCGGACCATAGCCCGCCAAGGTGCTTAGTAGCCCGAAACCGCCTGGCACGGTATGGACGACCGTTCCAGCCCGCAGCTCCCGGCCCTGTAATCCCGCCAGGCGTTCTTACGCCGCGCCCGCGTGGGGGCGTGCTGGTAGTCGCTCGCCTTTGAGGAGTAGCTAGGGCCTCTCCCCTTTGAAGGCTTCCAAGATCGTTCGCAACTCCGGCACCAAGTCTGGGATCGCCTCTTGAATGACTGACCAAAGAATGCCGTCGCTTATGTGCAAGTATGCGTGCGCCAGGCGATTGCGGACCCCGACGACCGCGCGCCACGGAACTGCGGGGTAAGACTGACGCACCTCGGGTGGGATGTGGGTTGCCGCCTCACCAATCAGTTGGACGTTGCGCAACGTGGCGTCGTAGGTTCGCCTGTCGGCGACGAACGCTCCCTGGTCCATCCCTTCGGTATAGGACAGACCGTTTCGGCGAACCCAATCATGTCCTGAACGTACAGGTGCCAGTGTCGACCTTCGTGACCTGCCTCACACATCCACGGCCTCCCGTTCCACCTGCGGACGCATTTCGGCCCGAACGTCGTCCCGGGTCGCCAGTTCCACCGGTCGTTGCAGCAGATCTTCTAGGTAGAACTGCGCGCCGAAGTAGTCTCTCCAGTTCGGGGAAGCGTCGAAGCGCACCAGGATGTCCACGTCACTCGCCTCTGTTGCCGCGTCGCGAGCAAACGAACCGAATAGAGCCAACTCAACCACCCCAAACCGCTCAGCCAGCGTCGGCCGGTGCGCCCTCAGCCTCTCCAACACCTCCGCTCGCGTCATCAAACAACGTGCTCCGCGTCATCACCGTCTCTGGGCTGGCACTCGTGTCCAGCCTGGCGTTCGACCCACCAACGCATCCTGGGCAGGGCACTACGGCCACCGGCCACAACAATCCAGCCTATCGCAGCGAAATGGTCCGACCCATGATTCAGCGTCCCCAGTCTTGCCTTCTCCCGAGCGACGCTGGCATTTCCAGCCCCTTCTACTCGCACAGAGCCGCTTCGCCGTCTGTGGCGGTCCATCTCGAACTACCTCGACCACCCGTGGCACGATGTCTTTGCGCAATGGTCCATATCTGGAGAACGCAAGGTGATACCGGCGGTGGCGGACCGAACTGCCGAACTCCACCAACTCTGCGTCCGCTTTCACGTCCTGCGCCTCGGCCTCTTCGGCTCGGCGGCCACCGCCGATGACTTCCACGAAGCGAGTGACCTCGACTTCGTCGTCGACTTCCAACCGATCCCCATCGCCGACTACGCCGACGCCTACTTCGGCCTTCACGAGTCCCTTCAGGAGCTCTTCGGCCGCCCCGTAGATCTCGTCGTCGAGTCCGCCATCAAGAACCCCTATTTCCGCGAGG
>JAPPFO010000070.1:25378-27370 GCA_028875175.1 Chloroflexota bacterium
GAAGAAACTCGGACGTCACTCTATGCGGCGTGAGACAGCCAAGTACCTCTACGACATTCAAAGTGCGGCCCTGCGGCTCCAGGACTTCACGTCCGGCAAGAGCTTCGCCGACTACCGGAACGAAGCCATGCTCCGGTCGGCCGTCGAGCGCGAGTTCATCGTCATAGGCGAAGCCATCAACCAGTTGGCTAGGTCCGATGAAGCGTCGGCGACGAAGATTACTGGCTACGAACGCATCATCGCGTTCCGCAACGTTCTGGTTCACGGCTATGACACCGTCGAGGACCGCCTCGTCTGGGGTGTCCTCGTATCCGATCTCCCCACCCTCGCCCGCCAGGTCAGCGCCCTTCTTGATGATCAATAGCCAGCACGCGCCCCCTACGGTCCTTGCAGTCAGACCAGTCAGCCAGAGCCGGTGTCCCTAACTCCTCACTGATCGGCTAACGCGTACCCTGTCGTCCACAGGTTCCAACTGCGCCGCCGCTCACCCCAAGGCCACCCCCATGCACAACCCCCACCTCCACCTCCTCATCGACGACCACGAAATCGCCTACCGCCGCGGCCTCACCCGCTTCATCGAGCGCCCCCACCGCATCCAGCCCGGCCCCGTCCTCACCGCCGACCACCCCTGGGAACAGTCTCGCGTCAACCTCTGGGGCTCCGTCTACTGGGACGACCGCGACGACTGCTACCGCATGTGGTATCTCGCCGACGACAAGTCCCGCCGCGACCGCTTTCAAAACTCCCTCTGCCACGCCACCTCACCCGACGGCGTCACCTGGACCCGCGGCGTCTACACCCACGTCGACCATCCCGCCGGCGTACCCAACAGCGTCGTCTACGGCGAACGGCGCCAGCCCGAAGTCCGCCGCCTCGGCCCACCCACGGTTCTCATCGATCCCCTCGAACCCGACCCCAACCGCCGCTACAAGCTCGTCGCCTTCTTCACGGACCAGGCGGAAGACCGCGGCTTCATCGTCGCCTTCAGCGGCGACGGCATTCACTGGAACCCCGCCCCCAACCGCGTCCACCTGCCCCGCGGCGACCGCACCTGCGTCATGCAGGACTTCCAGCGCGGCGGCTTTGCCATGACCAGTCGGCGCGACCACGCCGCCCGCGACCGGTCCGCCGGCCACGCGCGCCGCCGCGACATCGCCCTCTCCCGCTCCGACGACATCCTGGACTGGACGCCCGCTGCCGTCATCGTCGATGCCGACGACGACGACCCGCCTGCCACCGAGTTCTACGGCATGCCCTTTTTCAACTGGGGCAACCAGTACATCGGTCTGCTTGAGTACTACGACCCAATCAACGAAGTCCTCAACGTCCAGCTCAGCACCAGCCGCGACGGCATCCGCTGGGAACGCGCCGTCTCCCGCCAGACCTACTTCGATGTGGGCCCCTCCGACGCCTGGGACAGCACCTGGGTCGCCTTCGGCATGTCCCCGCCACAGGTTCGCGGCGACGAAATGCTCCTCTGGTATAGCGGCCGCCCCATGGCCCACCGTCACGAACGCCTCAATATCGGGGCCATCGGCATTGCCCGCGCCCCCCGCGACCGCTTCGCCGGCCTCCGCGCCGGACCTGACGGCGGCGAACTCACCACCGAGTGGATCCAGGTCGGCGGCCCCAGCCTCCTCCTCAACATCGGCGCCGCCAACGGCCCCGTTTCAGTTGCCGTCACCGGCGACGACGCCAACCCCATCCCCGGCTACGCCCACGCCGATTGCGACGCCCAGATCTCCAACGGCGTCGACGTCCCCGTCACCTGGAACGGCCAAGACCTCCAACCCCTCCTCGGCCAACGCGTCCGCCTCCACCTCAAACTCACCTACGCCACCCTCTACGCCTACCGCTTCGCCCCCTAACTCGCACCATTCGCCCCATCCGTTCGTGGTGAGCCGGGCCGGCGCGCGGGGGGGGCCCGCCCCCCACCCCCCGGCCCCCGGGGGCCGGGGGGGGGGGGGGGGGGGGGGGGGGGGGGGGGGGGGG
>JAPPFO010000070.1:27380-30298 GCA_028875175.1 Chloroflexota bacterium
TCGCCCCCGTTCGTGGTGTGCCGGCCCGGAGTCCGTCGGAGGGCCGTGGCGAACCACACCCCCCGCTCGCCGTCCGTTCGTGCTGAGCCGGGCCGAAGTCCCCGAAGGCCCGTGTCGAACCACATCCACCCACTAGCCTCAGCCCTGCCCAGGCGCTAGCCTCCATAACCACCCACGCAACCCATCCCCCATGCCCCCCAACTTCCTCTTCATCACCACCGACCAGCAACGCTGGGACACCCTCCGCTGCGCCGGCAACGCCGCCATTCGCACCCCCCATCTCGACGCCCTCGCCGGCCGCGGCGTCCGTTTCACCCGCGCCTACCCCACCACCCCCATTTGCATGCCCGCCCGCGCCAGCATGATCACCGGCCGCAGCCAGCGCGGCCACCAGGTCTTCGAGCACGAAATCAACCTCTCCGAGAACATCCCCGTCCTCGGCGACGCCCTCCACGAAGTCGGCTACACCACCGCCCTCTTCGGCAAACCCCACTTCAAGGTCTGGGAAATCGAGGACGCCCTCCCCGAACACCCGCCCCAAGGCGCCCCCGTCGACCCTCGTGACGGCCTCTGGCACGGTCCCTACTACGGTTTCGACTACGTCACCCACTTCACCGGCCACCGCAAGCCCGGCAGCCACTGGCGCATTTGGCTGGAGCGCGAACACCCCGACAGCATTCGCCTCTGGGAACCCGAAGCCTCGCCAAAGCCCCCCGTCCGCCCCGGCGCCTGGCACAACGCCATTCCCAGGGAACACCACCACACCCACTACCTCGCCGACCAGCTCATTGACTGGCTCGACACCCGCGCTCAATCCGATGAATCCGACCCCTTCTTCGCCTGGCTCTCCTTCCCCGACCCCCACGGCCCCTTCTGCCCGCCCGCCCCGTACAGCGACATGTACGACCCCGCCGACATGCCCCTCCCCGTCCCCGCCGACGACGACTTCGACCTCAAGCCGCCCCACTACCGCTGGTCAGTCGACGGCAAACACTCCTGGTACGGCGGCGGCATCTCCGGTGAACAGACGGACGACAACCGTCGCCAGGTCCGCGCCCTCTACTACGGCATGATCACCTTCATCGACGACATGATCGGCCGCGTCCTCCAGGCCTTGCAGCGCCACGACCTCGCCGACAACACCCACGTCATCTTCACCTCCGACCACGGCGAAATGATCGACGACCACGGCCAGGGCGGAAAACCCCCCATGACCTACGAATCCGTCATCCGCGTCCCCATGCTCTGGGCCGGGCCGGCGATCCCCGACGCCCGCGTCCACGACGGCGTCATGACCCACCTCGACCTCGTCCCCACCGTCATCGACCTCGCCAACGCCCCGGCCCTCCCCGGCATGGAAGGCCGCTCCTTCGCCCCCCTGCTGCGCGGCCGGGCCGACACCCATCGCGACGCCGTCATCGTCGAACGCATCGGCGTCGAACGCCACACCAGCGAACCCATCATCCGCCAGAAAATCCTCGTCACCCCCCGCTACAAGCTCGCCCACTACGGCTCCGCCATGCCCGGCGAGCTCTACGACTTGGAAACCGACCCCGAAGAATTCACCAACCTCTGGAACGACCCCGCCCACGCCCACATCCGCGCCCAGCTCACCGAGCGCCTCCTCACCGAAATCATCGACGACGAACTCGGCGACCCCGTCAACATCTTCCTCCGCCAACCCCTCAGCCCCTTCGGCTCCTTCCGAGACCCCGACCTCCGCCAACCCACCGAGTCCTACCGCCGCCGCACCCTCAGCCCCACCTCCCGCCTCTATAAGAAAAAAGACCCCCGCATGCTCCACAACGAACACCTCGCCGAACAACGCCAACAATCCGAAGACACCTAACCACCCGTTCGCGGTGAGCCGCCTTGTGGCCCAGGCCGCCTTGTGGCCCAGGCTGCCTTGTGGCCCAGGCTGCCTTGTGGCCCAGGCTGCCTTGTGGCCCAGGCTGCGTGCAGCCTGGGACCCGCGCGCCGTTCGTGGTGAGCCGGGCCGGAGTCCCTCGGAGGACCGTGTCGAACCACCCTCACAGCAACCAACCCGCCCTGCCCGTCTTCACCCTCTCCAAGGGGAGAGGCAGATTCCGCCGTCCTCGGCGGAAATCGGTGAGGGGTCTCCCGCTCGTGGAACTCGCCCCATCTCCCTGCCCATCGGCTAGAAACCTTCCTCGCGTCCGATTCCCCAGTCCCTTACGCTGCTCTCCACCACACGCACCTCCAACCCCCATGTCCTGGACCCAAATCTCCCCCCGCATCTACCGCTTCACCGACACCTGCAACGCCTACTGCATCACCGCCGGCGACCGCGCCATCCTCATCGACGCCGGCTCCGGCGCCCTCGTCGACCACCTCCACGAGATCGGCGTCAACCAGGTCGAGTGGGTCCTCCACACCCACCACCACCGCGACCAGTCCTGGGGCACCCCCCGCCTCCGCGACCACGGCGCCAAAGTCGCCGTCCCCGAACACGAACGCCACCTCTTCGACCAGGCCGAACTCTTCTGGCAACACAAGCGCGTCTACGACAACTACAACGACCGCAACACCTTCTTCACCCTCGCCCAAAACGTCCCCGTCGACGCCGACCTCCAGGACTACGAAACCTTCACTTGGCGCGACGTGGAACTCCAAATCATCCCCGCCAAGGGCCACACCCACGGCAGCAGCATGCTCATCGGCCACGTCGACGGCCGCCGCGTCGCCTTCACCGGCGACCTCCTCTGCGCCGGCGGCGTCCTCTACCAGTACCACGCCCTCGAATACGGCTACGGCGACCAGCAGGGCGCCCTCTTCACCCTCCAGTCACTCCAGGCCCTCCGCCGCCACGCGTCCGACCTGGCCCTCCCCTCCCACGGCGACACGATCCAGGACCCCGTCGGCGACTGCACCCGTCTCGAAGACCGCCTCATGGCGCT
>JAPPFO010000155.1 GCA_028875175.1 Chloroflexota bacterium
GAACCCGCTCGCGGCCATCTCCTCCGCCGCGATGATGCTCGAGCTCTCCTTCGGATTGAAGGAGGAGGCCGCGGCCATCGAGGCGGCGGTCACGGACTGCCTGCGCGGCGACGTCCTCCCACGCGACCTCGGCGGAACCGCCGGCACCGCGGAAATCACCGACACCGTCCTGGCCGCGTTGTAGGACCTCCGGGACCGCCGTTCTACGGCCGGGTGACGCTCCCGGCCTGGAACGCCGACCTCTGGTCCGATACAACCACAAGATAAACCGCTGATAAATCAGCAATTTAGTTTCATCTGAGCAAACTTGATATCACTCCCGCTATCACATGGGCCTGTACACGAGCTTGAGTTGAGCGGAGCAAGGCGACTATAATGCTTCCACTTGCCCCTGGGCAGTACGCCTCGCTTCCGTTCTGAACTTCAGAATTGGCGATCTTGAGCTTGGCCGATCCCTAGGGGCTCCCGTTTTTTCTGCGTATCGCGCTAATTCCCATAATGGAGACTTTATCCAATGACCAAAGTTGCGATTCTCGTTGACGGGGGATTCTTCCTGAAGCGGCTCCCTGTCGTCCGACGCGACATCTGTGCGACCGATCCCGGCCAAGTAGCTGACTCCGTCCGGCACCTAGTCAAGGGGCATTTGAACCAGCTAAACGAAGTGCACAGCGTGCCGAACTACTTTCGGCTTCTCTACCGCACCTTCTACTACGATGCTCGGCCTTACGACCGCAAAGCGCAAACGGCTATCCGCAAGCGACCAATCGACTATGCGAAGACCGATGAAGCAATCTTTCGCAGTCAGCTCTTTGATGCTCTTCGTGGCAGTCCGAATCTGGCGGTTCGACTCGGCGAGGTTCGCAAGGACTCTGATCGCTCCTGGGTAATGAAGGCCAATCCCCAGAAGAGGCTGCTGGCTGGGCAGATCAGCGTCGAACAACTGACTGACGACGACTTCGCACCGGCGTTGCGCCAAAAAGGAGTCGATATGCGAATTGGGCTCGATATCGCGTCCATAACGCTCAAGCGACAGGCCAATGTCATCATCCTTGTCTCTGGAGACGCAGACTTCGTACCTGCGGCAAAACTCGCGAGGCGTGAAGGTGTTCAGTTCATCCTAGATCCGCTCTGGCAGGACGTGTCCCCCGATCTCTTGGAGCACATTGACGGTCTGAGGAGCGGCTTTCGGCGGCCAGGGATGGCCGCCTGATCAGAGCGCTCTAACCTTTCCGCTCTGCGTGTGCGTGGGGATACCTGAATCTCTCCGTCGAGGTTCTGCATGGCTGCCGATCCCCGCGAGTGCGGGGGAAACCCGCCCGTCACACGCCGGAACATCGCCGGGAAGGGTCCATCCCCGCGAGTGCGGGGGAAACGGCCCTCCGTACCGCCGGCCCGAAGGACAAGTGGGTCCATCCCCGCGAGTGCGGGGGAAACGATCCGGTCGATCGCTACGAGAGCGAGATGTTCGGTCCATCCCCGCGAGTGCGGGGGAAACACGAGGCCGGCACCGGTCGCGCCGTATTCGCCCGGTCCATCCCCGCGAGTGCGGGGGAAACACTGTTCCATCGTCACGGTCTCGACGGGAGGCGGGTCCATCCCCGCGAGTGCGGGGGAAACATCTCGCCGCTCGGCCTCTGACTCGGTGGGAGGGGTCCATCCCCGCGAGTGCGGGGGAAACGAGCGTCCGGTGCCCGCGGTCATGCTCGATCCGGGTCCATCCCCGCGAGTGCGGGGGAAACTCCATCAGAATCTTGCCGCGCATGACGATGGCGGGTCCATCCCCGCGAGTGCGGGGGAAACGAAGTGAAAGACCGGGCAACGCTCGCTGCGGACGGTCCATCCCCGCGAGTGCGGGGGAAACGCGTATCGGAACGCGTGTTCGGGATACGGGATGGGTCCATCCCCGCGAGTGCGGGGGAAACAAAACGCCCGCCCGAAAATGAAAACCCTCTCTGGGTCCATCCCCGCGAGTGCGGGGGAAACGTCCGCCGCACGACCGAACGCGTCGAAGCCTGGGGTCCATCCCCGCGAGTGCGGGGGAAACGCCCCCAGGAGCTGCAGACCGGAAAACGGGAGCGGTCCATCCCCGCGAGTGCGGGGGAAACCATGGGGAGAACCTCGGCCGCCTAGACGAACTGGGTCCATCCCCGCGAGTGCGGGGGAAACGGTTCGGGAATGTCAACCCCCAAGGTGGGGGGAGGTCCATCCCCGCGAGTGCGGGGGAAACGATCCGGGTCCGCTGGAGGTGGAGCTCGTGTGGGGTCCATCCCCGCGAGTGCGGGGGAAACGGTCCTGGGCCGGGTGAACAGGTCGGGGGCGGCGGTCCATCCCCGCGAGTGCGGGGGAAACGCAGGAACTGAAGAAGTCGGGGGCGGCGCTCCGGGTCCATCCCCGCGAGTGCGGGGGAAACGCCCACGCCAAGGCCGACCCGGACGAGCCAATGGGTCCATCCCCGCGAGTGCGGGGGAAACGCCGGGGCACAAGATGTTGGGTAGTGCCTCAGGGGTCCATCCCCGCGAGTGCGGGGGAAACCGGGATGCCGTGGGCTCTCCGGCGCAGGTGGCGGGTCCATCCCCGCGAGTGCGGGGGAAACCAGACACCCACCCGCGTCTATTCCAACCGGCAGGGTCCATCCCCGCGAGTGCGGGGGAAACCGGATCGAGACCAGGACGTCGCGCTCCATCGCCGGTCCATCCCCGCGAGTGCGGGGGAAACCACGCCGCCGACGACCTGACGGAATTCGACTGGGGTCCATCCCCGCGAGTGCGGGGGAAACCCGTCCTTGGTGTAGAACGCTCGCACTGCCTCGGGTCCATCCCCGCGAGTGCGGGGGAAACTCGGCGGGCCGGGCATAGACGAAAGGACCATGGGGTCCATCCCCGCGAGTGCGGGGGAAACGTACGGACGGCGCTCTGCTCACCGGAGGAGAGGGGTCCATCCCCGCGAGTGCGGGGGAAACGCCTTGGA
>JAPPFO010000285.1:0-2646 GCA_028875175.1 Chloroflexota bacterium
CTTGCAAACTCTCCAGGACCGCGTCTCGCTGGCTGCGGCGTTGGTCCACGAGGGAGAGGAACGGGAGGACTATCAGACGGTAGACCTCGGGCAGCCGCACTTGGCGAAACCCTCTTGGACGACGCACGGTCGGCCCGAACATCGGGCTGGCGGGCCCGACGCCAGACTCGGGACGCATATCCGCTTCCGCCGTTACCGCGCCGATGCCAAGGTGCTGGCGGCGGTTGCGCTCGATCCCCCCGATCTCGGGCCCGGGGTGGAAGAGATTGCGGAGGCGCTAGACAACCCCTGCCGTCCGCTCTTCCTGGGGCGGAAGAACTGCCTGCCGGCCGACCGTCTCGTCTTCGGGCTCTGCCTCGGCGTACCCGATCTGACCGACGCGATCTCTCAAGCGCGCCGGGACTTCCCCGATCGTTGGGCGGCCGCGTTCGGAGCGCCGGCGATCACCGAGGTCACCGCCGAGTGGCCAATCACGGCGGAGGATGACCCGCTGAGGAGCCGGTCGGAGACGCACCGCGTGGTGGACCGGCGAGACTGGCGCAACCAGCTTCACGGCGGCGAGCGCGTGGTGGGACGCGGCGCCCTGCCCCTGCACGACGCCGAACCCCCAGGAGGACCGGCATGACCCAGGTCTATCTCGTTCAAGCTCCGTTGCGTCTGCGGTCCTTCACGAGATGGGCGTTGGACCGGCGCTATCTGAGTGTGCCGCCCGGAGACGGCCGCGGGCGCCCTCGGGAACCCGATCTCGGGTATGCGCTGCACGCCGCACTCACCGGCCTGTTCGGGGAGCACGCGCCGAGGCCGTTCACGCTTCCCCCCGACCGAGGCGGCCGTCACGGTTCCCGGCTTGGGGGTCGGGGCACGGATGTCGTCCCGGTGCTCGGCTACGCCAAGGCGGACCAGAGGCGGCTTGCGGCCCTGGCATCGCTGGCCCGTGAGGATTCCCGGCAAATCTTCGATTGCGACGCGCTGCGGGTGAAGCCTCTCCCGGCGAACTGGCCGGCCGGCATGCGACTCGGATTCGAGCTGCGTGCCTGCCCGGTAAGTCGACGGCTCGCAAAACGTCCGTTCACCACGAACATGTCAAGCCCTGCAAACAGGCAGGTGCTGTACTCGCAGCGCGGTCGGGAAGTGGACGCCTACCAGTTGGCGACGGCCCGGGCCGGGGAGTGCGGCGATCCGATGCCGCGGCGCGACGAGGTGTACGCGGCCTGGCTCCGCGAGCGTTTCGCGGGATCTCGGGATCGCCCTCCGGCGTTTTCGCTCGTGGCCGGGTCAATACGAGTGCAGTCGTTTCGTTCGACCCGTCTGCTCCGGCGGCCACATGACGGCAACGGGCGGTCCGCGCGGTGGCTGACGCGGCCCGAGGTCTGGTTCTCGGGCGAGATCGAAATCGCAGACGGCGGAAGAGTGGCAGAGTCGCTACTGACCGGTATCGGCCGGCACAGCGGTTTCGGATTCGGGATGTTGCTCCTCCGTCCCGCCTGATCGGGCACGGGAATCCCGCCCACAGTGGTGCTCGAAGGCCGGCTCGGGCTCGAGACGGCCCGGATTCCCCACACGGACCGGCACGGTCTAATGTGGCTTTCTCGGGGTGCTCTCTGGGTGGAGGCCGGGACGTTGAGGTTCCGAGCAGCGAAAGGCCCGATTCTGGACCCAGGCGACTACGCGATCCCGTTCCAGATGGTGTCAGTCCTCCTTCTCGGCCCCGGCACAACTGTCAGCCACGACGCGCTGCGACTCTGCGCGCGCCACGGAACCGGACTGATCGCCGTCGGAGATGACGGGGTTCGTGCCTACACCGCGCCGCCGCTTGGCCCCGACGAGTCTGCAATCGCCCGGAAGCAGGTGCGTCTCTGGTCCAACGAAGACGCCCGGGTACGAACGGCGAGGCGCATGTATGCCTGGCGGCTGGGAGAGGTGCTTCCCCGCCGGGACCTGAACGCCCTGCGCGGCATTGAGGGGGCCAGGATGCGCGCGCTCTACAAGACGGTAGCGATGCAGTACGGCATTCGATGGGAAGGTCGCCGCTACAAGCGCGATGTCCCGGATTGGGCGGACCTGCCGAACCAGGCGATCAACCACGCCGCCACCGCCGTAGAAGCCGCCGCGATGATTGCCGTGGCGAGCCTAGGGGCGCTGCCTCAGTTGGGCTTCATCCATGAGGATTCCGGAATTGCGTTCGTTCTGGATGTCGCCGATCTCTATCGGGGCGAAGTGACGCTTCCCGTGGCCTTCGCCGCGGTGAGGAAGTACGAGCGGAATCGGCGGATTGAGTTGGAACGGGTCGTGCGCAAGAAAGCTGGCGCGGAGATGCGCCGACGCAAGCTGATTCCCCACATGATCGACCGGATCAAGGAGCTTCTCGATGGCGATGTGCGTGATCGTGACGCGTGACGTGCCCGCCCGCTTCCGCGGGTTCTTGGCTTCCTGCATGTTGGAGATTGCTCCCGGGGTGTACACACAGCCGGACATGTCGGCGGCGGTTCGGGAGCGCGTGTGGAAGGTGCTGCGTGACTGGTGGATCCATTACACGCAGGGTTCCGTCGTGATGACATGGGCTGCTCCGGCGACGGATGAGCGCCAGCAGGTGGCGACTCTCGGGGAACCGGCCAAGGAACTGATCGACTACGAAGGCATGTATGT
>JAPPFO010000285.1:2656-2960 GCA_028875175.1 Chloroflexota bacterium
GGACGAAACCCCTGGCAGCGAGCGAGGCGCACTGCGGTCGGGCTGAGAGTCGGACTGGTTTTGCTCGCCTGCGGCTCACCGGCCCGCACTGGCACTCGTTCGAGAAGTCAGGTCGGTTTGTGAATTTTCAAAGACAATAAGGGTTTCCCCCGCACTCGCGGGGATGGACCGTCGGGGCACTCGGGGCCGGTCGCGGAGTTCGTGTTTCCCCCGCACTCGCGGGGATGGACCCCAGAACGTCGACCTCCACCGATTCCCCCACCGGTTTCCCCCGCACTCGCGGGGATGGACCTCAGCCCTTCCC
>JAPPFO010000209.1 GCA_028875175.1 Chloroflexota bacterium
TGTGTTCACCATGTCTCCGAACATGTGTTCATGATGTCCCCGGTCTGCACACTCCTGGGGGAGAGGGTTGGGGTGAGGGGTCTTCCGCGCAACCAACTCCAACCGTCCCCACCGCCTTGGGGGCGGCACAGCTCTTCACCCTCTCCGAGGGGAGAGGCAGATTCCGCCGTCCCCGGCGGAAATCGGTGAGGGGTCTTCCGGGCAACCAGCCTAGGGTTACGTAAGGGTCTCCTTGGCCGAGAGGGCTGGGGTGAGGGTGGCTGCCAAAGTCAGCAACCAACACCGGGCGATAGCCCCACCCACCGCCCCATAGCTACCTCGTCCTTGTGACCCCAGCCCGGCCAACGGACGATCTCCGTCCCTCCCTCACGTATCCTTCTTAGAACTCAAGCACCCCCAAACGCCCATCCACTTCCCCTTCGCCGAATTCACCGGCACGTCCTACGACCTCGGCCTCCAGCACGGCCAGCGCTTCCGCGACCTCGTCCGCCTCCAACTCGCCGAGACCATGCAGGGCGCCGCCGACAGTGGCCTCACCGCCGCCGCTGGCCTCGAGTGGACCCGCCGGCAGCAACCCGCCGTCGAAACCATCGCCCCTCACTGGATCGACGAGCTCCGGGGCCTCGCCCACGGCGCCGGCATCCAATTCGACGAAGCCCTCGCCCTCCAACTCCGTCCCGGAACCGGCGGACTCCCCGAAGGCTGCACCTCATTCGCCGCTGTTGGATCCGCAACCACCGATGGCCGGACCTTCTGCGGCCAGAACCGCGACCTCGGCGAGCCCTACCTCCACCGCATGTTCCTCGCCGCCGTCAGGCCCACCCGTGGCCCCCACATCCTCATGCACTGCGTGCCCGGCGAAATCGGCGGCGTCGGCCTCAACAGCCACGGCGTCTGCGTCTTCGCCAACTCCCTCTGGGGCAAAACCGGCCGCACCTGGATGGCCCCGCCCATCCTCCGCCGCGCCGCCTTGGAGGAAGCCACGGCCGAAGC
Source organism: Chloroflexota bacterium (assembly GCA_028875175.1). GTDB lineage: Bacteria > Chloroflexota > UBA11872 > UBA11872 > UBA11872 > UBA11872. Next base: position 994 of record JAPPFO010000209.1, read on the forward strand.
TGCGGTCGCCCGCGTACAGGCTTTGCCTGCCGGCCCCGCCGTCGGCAACTTCCTCATCGCCGACACCCGCCACGCCCGCAACCTCGAAATCCTGGCCGAAGGCCTCCACGTCACCGAGGTCGACGACGGCGTCTACGCCCACGCCAACAACTGCACCGCCTCCATCCTGCTCCCCCACCAGGCCACCCGCCGGCCCTTGCCCTACTCAGAAGGCCGTCGCGTCTCCCTCCAAACCGCCCTTGAAAACCACGCCGGCTCAATCGATACCCAGGTCTGCCGCCGCCTCCTCAGCGACGAATCCGGCCGACCCGAACCCGTCTGCCGCCCCTTCCGTTCCGGCGACCCCTTCGCCACCATTGCTGCCCTCATCGCCGTCCCTCACACCCAAACCCTCCACCTCAGCTACGGTCCACCCAGCAACAACCACTTCACCACCTACCGCCTGTAGGGGCGCGTTTCAAACCCGCCCGTCGTCCCCGCAACCCGCGTCCTCAGCCAACCCCCGTCCGTGGCGAGCCATCACGCAGTGCCGTGTCGAACCACCCGCAGCGCACCAAACCCTTGCAGGCCCTTCTCAGACGCTCTCGACCCCGTCACCTCGAGGGCGGGCGCAGCGGAATCGAGAGCCTGCCCTGAGCCTGTCAAAGGGATTCCCGCCTTCTCCGCTTGCCAGAGTCTCCCAAGCCACCGCGACACGTGGCCCCTGGCTGCCGTTGTGGCCCCGGCTGCTGTTGTGGCCCAGGCTGCGTGCAGTGTTGTGGCCCAGGCTGCGTGCAGCCTGGGACCCGTGCTTGATCGTTGGGTGGGCTAGCGGCTCGGACCGCGCACCGCCCCGGGGTCTCCGCCAGTTGTGGCCCCGGCTGCTGTTGTGGCCCAGGCTGCGTGCAGTGTTGTGGCCCAGGCTGCGTGCAGCCTGGGACCCGCGCTTGATCGCTGGGTCGGCTAGCGGCTCGGACCGTGCACCGCCCCGGGGTCTCCGCCAGTTGTGGCCCAAGCTGCGTGCAGCCTGGGACCCGCGCTTGATCATTCGGGGGTCGAACCGCTCCGACGGCGCACAACCCTGATCCAGCCGTTAGCTCCCATCCCCCATCGATAAACTCCAGCCATGCCCTCCCGCCTCCGCAAGCGCAAGGCCCTTCGCCGCTTCCACGTCCACGGCGCCATCTACTTCGTAACGGCTACCACGCGGCGCCGGCGAGCCATCTTGGTCGATGCGCCGGCTGATGCCGTAGTTCTGGCATTCAGTCGGCTGCGCGACGAGCAACGTGCCGCAGTACTCGCATACGTTGTCATGCCCGATCACATACACGCCCTCATGCAGCTTTGCGGGGATGTCGAAATCGGCGCTGTCATGAAGTACCTCAAGCGCATAGCGGGCAACCAGATCCGACGCCTTGGGCACTCGGGAAGTCTGTGGGAAGCGCGCTTCTACGACCGCGTAATGCGCGACGAAGGGGAACTTGCGAGCGCGGTTCACTACGTCCACGAAAACTCGGTGCGGGCCGGACTCTGTGCACGACCTGAAGACTGGCGTTGGGGAACCGCATCACCCGCGGTAGAAAGCGATCTCCAATCCGTCCAAGCCGGGTGGGAGTCTGTCGGCAATCACAAATCCCAATGGACCCCTGAAGCCACCCACTACGCCCCCCGCATACCCCCTCGTCGATAACGCCCACCTGTGGCCCATGCTGTCTGTGCTTGTGGCCCAGGCTCCTGTTGTGTTGTGGCCCTGGCTGCGTGCAGCCTGGGACCCGAGCTTGATCGCCGGGTGAACCTGACCTGCGACGCACGCTGCGCTCGGCCTGGAACTCTTGCGAGTCAGCCGCGACTTGTGGCCCTGGCTGCGTGCAGCCTGGGACCCGTGCTTGATCGTTGGGTGGGCTAGCGGCTTGGACCGCGCACCGCCCCGGGGTCTCCGCCAGTTGTGGCCCAAGCTGCGTGCAGCCTGGGACC
>JAPPFO010000104.1 GCA_028875175.1 Chloroflexota bacterium
GCTCGTCGGGCTCATAACCCGGAGGTCGTCGGTTCGAATCCGACCCCCGCAACCACCGCGACCCACTCGTAACCACCTTCTCCACGGGCGGACGTTTCCTTACGCACCGGCTCTGAACGCCGGCAAAGGAGTCCGCCATGAGGCGCCGCCGAGAGCAAGCCAAGAGACGGGCGCCCGTGCACGGCAAGCCCGAAGACCAGCGCTCGTCCGCCCACGATCCTGCGAACGACCAGCACAGCCAGACTGCCGCCCTCCACGCTTTACAGGCAGCCATCCACGAGGGTCTGGATAGTGGCGTCAGCGCCTAGTCGCTGAGTTGGAATTGGAAGGATCGCTAATGCAGTTTCCAATCGTGATACACAAAGACGAGACAAGCAGCTACGGCGTCACGGTTCCCGATCTACCTGGCTGCTTCTCAGGCGGTGACTCGTTTGAGGACGCTGCAAGTTCGGCTCACGAAGCGGTCGCCTGCCATATCGAAGGCTTGCTGATGGACGGTGAGTCCATCCGGGAGCTTCGGCCAATCGAGCTGCATCAAGGCAATCGCGACTTCGATAACGGAGTTTGGGCGCTTATTGACGTTGATATTTCCAAACTCTCGAGCAAGACAGTCCGAGTCAATATCACGATACCGTCACGCGTGTTGGCCATCATTGATGAAGCGGCGGCTCGCGAAAGAGAGTCCCGGTCGGGGCTTCTTATGCGGGCTGCCCTTCAATTCGTGGACAAACAGACAACCCTATAGATTTCTGGTTTCTAGTTAATCTGCAACTGGCATCGAAAGAATCGTTGCTAGAAGCAGTTCGGGCCTTGCAGCCCATAACGTCTGCGCCGTTAGGTCGCGTCCACGAGGTCAATCGGGTATATCGGCGTCTCTTTCCCATAATGCAACCGTAACGCCCAATCCCAAATACTGAAATACAGCACCGGCCTCAATCGCGTGCCCGCCATTGGACCTGAAACCGCTGCCCCGCTCAGCCCATCCCATCGCGTACCCGTCTCACGGTCGGTGAGTTCTGATCCGTCAACATCAAAGCTGAGCTCGCGCCCGTCCACCCGAGCCTCGTACGTGCGGACGATCCGGCTCTCCGCCTCCGCAAACGCCACAACCGGCGTATCGCCGATCACGGCCTGCTGCACCCCCAGGCGCGCCGTTTCATCGAAGTAGAAGCCGGCCGCGGCGCCGTCGATGTCCACCCCGATCACCCAGATGTCCTTTGGCAGGCTTTGTAGGTGAAAGGCGCTGTTGGGGGCGCCCAGCGACAGCCGCTGCTTCAGGACCAGCGTGGTGGGGTGTTGCTTCAGCCACGAGCCCCAGGGCGTCAGCGACGCCACCACCGGCCGTAGCTGCGCCCCATCCAGCGGACCGTCCAGCGCCTCCCCGAACACCTGGCTCCAGATGCTGCCCGTCTCGTGATCCCACCAGGTCTGCGCGCCCTTATACAGCGCCCCCTGGACGCCCAGCGTCAGTGTTTGCCCGTCCCATACCCGCTCGTAGACCAGCCCCGAGTAGCACAGCGGACACCAGGTAATCGCCAGCGGAACCCCGCCCACGACGTCGTTCACGATCTCGTAGCTCACCAGCGGTTCGATCGGATACGCGCGGGCGTCGCCGTTGATCTCCACCGCCAGCACCATCTCGTGCGGCTTCAGGTTGATGTTGTCCGGCGTTGTCAGGCGCGGGTCATAGATCGGCGGAATCCCGTCCCGTAGTACCCGCACGTCCCAGCGCAGCTCATACGCCGTTGACTGCTGCGGCAGAAACAGCAGCGCCCCAACCACCGCCGCTACGGCCAGCGCGCCCAGCACGCGTCGTCCTGTCATGCCACGATCCTAATCGGGCGTTGCGACCGCACGCGTCGACCTAGGCGCCACGGCGACGGATGGAAGGAGAAATCGGTCCGGTATGACGTGGCTATGTGTGGACGTATGTCGCTAACGCGACGCCGCCTCCTGGCGCTGGCGGCAGTTTCTCCCGTGCTGGCGGCCTGCGGCGAAACCACTGCTCCGCAACGCCTCTCGCAGCTCTGGCCCGAACCCCCGCCCGACCGCGCGGCCGCTCTGGCCACGGCCGGCTGGCAGGGCTACTGGTACGCCCGCTACGTCGGCGGCCTCATTGCAACCCAGCCCGGCCTCGGCCTGCCCGCCACCACCCTCGATCCCCGGAGCCATGCGGCCTTCGCTACCGCCCGACCAGGCGCCGTCCCGATCGCCCTGCCGTTCGCCACTGCCACCGTGGACGCGCCGGCGGCGCAGGGCGAGCCCCTTCGCGTCCACAGCGCCGACGGTGTTATCCGCGTGCGCACCGCTGCCCTCTACATGCGCGTCGTCCATGCCCTCGCCCGCGCCCACCGGTTGCGCGCGCCCCAGGCGCCGTCCGGCGAAGCCCGTAGCCACGAACTCTGGCTCGCATCCGCCTATGCCGCGCTCGCAGTCGAAACCGCCGGCCGCGTCCACGCCCACCTCTTCCGCCCCAGGCTCGGCGTCCTGTTCGACTCGGACGGCGCCTACGATCCCCTCGGCAACGTCGACCTCATCTGGACCATTGCCGACGCAGCCCGTCTGGCGTTCGCTTCCGGCACCAGGGAAATCGCAGCCCCGCTGCAATCCGCCGCCGATCAACTCTATGCCTTCTACCGGAAGAGTTTCCCTCGCACCATCCCGGAGGCCCACCGCATCGTCCGCGCCCAGGCCCGCCTCCGGCCGGTCACGGGTCGCGACGAATTCCGCGCCTTCATCCCCGTCCAGCAGCGCCGCATCGCCTACTGGCTCCGCGACCGGCAACCCGCCGACATCCTCGAAGCCGCCCAGGCCCTCGCCGCCCTGATCCGGCTGACTCCGCTCATGCCAATCGATAGCGGCGTCCAGGAACGCGCCGGCGACCTGTTCCTGGACCTGGCGACCTCGTTCGACAGGGACAGCGGTTGGCTCCGCGACCGGTCCGCCTACGCCGCCGCCGACGTGGCAGCCCTGCTACGCGCCCTCCGCATGGCCGCATTTCACGGCCAACTGCCCATCGAACGCCGCTATGCCCGCGATCTGCTCGCGACCGTCTGGGACTCCCTGGTCAACCGCGTCGGCCTCATGCGCGGAGCGCCGCCCGGCCGCGCCGAAGGCGTGGCCCAACCCTGGGAGCAGCATCTGGACGACGCGGCCTACCGCCACCCCGCCGTACCAATCAACGCCGTCCCGCTTTTCGCCCGCTCCGTTACCCGCCATGCCTCAGGCGAGGCAATCGTCGACCCCATCCTCGAAACGGCCTCAGCCCTCGAACTGGCTCTCGAATCCCTCTGGCTCCACCCCACCTTCGAGGCCCTCAGCGCCGAATCTGCGGCCTGACGCTAGCCCGAATGTTCCACGTGAAACATTCGGCCGGGCCATCGCCGCAACACCAGCACCCCGATCCCGCCGGTCGCCACGGCCGCGCTCACGACCATCGCCAGCCGCAGGCCCTCACCCACGATGATCGGGTCGGCCCGAATCGACTCGACCCAGAACCGGCCCACCGAATAGGCCGCCAGCACCCCCAGCGCCAGGTCCCCTGGGCGCAGACCGCGCCGCACCACCACCAGGGCTCCCAGAAAGACGGCCAGCGCCCACACCGACTCGTAAAAGAACGTCGGATGGAACTCGTTCTGCTCCAGATACAACAGCGGCCGGAATTCCTCCTTGATCGACAGCGCCCAGGGCAGGTCCGTCGGTCTTCCGAACGACTGCTGGTTGAAGTAGTCGCCCCAGCGCGCGATGGCGATCCCCAGCGGCAACCCCAGCGCCGCCGCATCCACCCAGCGCGCAATGTCCAGTCGTGCCAGCCACGAATAGACCGCCACGGCCAGCAGTCCTCCGGCCAGCGCTCCGTGCAGCGCCACCCCGCCCTCCCAGATCTGCCACGCCAGTTCCGGCTCGTCCGCGAAGCGTCGCTCCCACTCGAACACCAGGTAGTAAACCCGCGCGCCCAGAATCCCCGCCGCAACCGCTGCCACCAGTAACGGCAACACATGCCTCACATCAAGCCCCAGCCGTCCCGCCTGCCGCCGCGCCACCCACGCCCCCGCCAGCACCCCCACCGCCAGCAATACGCTCCACCAGCGCAGCACACCCCACGCCGGAACCAAGAACTCCGAATAAGGCTCGGGAATCACCGGCTACCTGGCGCCCGGGTACATCGTCGCCAGCTCGTCCACCACTTCGCTCAGGACCGGAAACTCCTCCCGGCTCAGCGTGGTCAGCCGGTCTTCGCCGGTCGCAAGGTCATACTCATGCCGGTGATACACCCCCGGCGTATGGGCGTGACCGCTGTCGTAGCGAAGCACGTTCCGACCTACCGTTCCTCCGACGATCTTCGCGTGGTAGTTGTACTTGAGCCCACGTACCTCCACGAGACCCGCGCGCAGCCGCGCGTCCAACAGCTTCCTGACCTCGATTTCGATACCGCCACGACAGACCACCACACCCTCACAGGAGTACGCTGCTGGCTGGCCACGACTCCCAACCGGAACGAACCGCGTGCGATCCTCAATGACGAACCAGCGGTTCGCCAGGACTTCGCGGTGGATCAGCCGGTAGCGGTCAAACCTGAGCCAGCCGTGCTTCTCGCCCCTTTGGCGGTCAGGAAGTCCAGCACGTCGGCGTCGTACTGCCATTGCGAAATCTCGGCCGTCTCCCGGAGCTCGCCGGTCGCGGTTCGTTCGAGCATTTGCTCGGTGGTCATCTCGTAGCGCAACTCGAACCGCTGGATTCGTCGGCGTAGCGTGCGCGTGTGGTCGCTGAGCCGCCGGGGCTTTCCGTGCTTCGGAGGCCTACTGAGCGCTCCGTTCCGCCTGGACATTGAAATCTCGCCACGATCAACAGTTCCCGATCAGCATGCACCCGGCCGCGTCCAGCGGCAAGCACTCGCCGCTCCCACTGTGTAACGCGAGTAGGCCTTAGTCGTCCCAGGTAATCAACACCCCAAGCGCCGCTTCCGGCTGGTCGTGCAGAAAGTGGAAGGCCTCCGGCGCCTGCTGGTACGGAAACCGGTGTGTCACCATCCGATCCGTGGCGATGCGGCCCTCGGCGAGGAGTTCCAGGGAACGCGCGGAAGCCGCCACCCGATCGCTATCGGGCAGCGCCCCGCCGATCAGGCGCTTGCGCTGGATGGCGCTGGACGACAGCGGCAGCGGCTCGTCCTCATAGAGCCCCACTACCTGCAGCAGCCCGCCGGTCGCTGTCATGCGCTGAGCCTGGTCGAAGGCGCGCAGGCCGGCGCGTCCGCCAACCGCGTAGATCACCACGTCCGCCCCGCGCCCGTCCGTCAGCTCCAGTACCCGCGCCACCGGGTCCACATCCGACGCGTTGATCACCTCGTCGGCTTCCACCTCGGCCGCCAGCGCGCAGCGGTTGGGTAGGGCGTCCACCGCCACCAGCCGGCCCTGGTCGTTGGTCCGCGCCACCTGCAGCAGCAGGCTGCCCACCAGCCCCTGGCCCACGATCACCACCGTGTCGTCCGGCTGGATGTCGTCGTTGTCGATCCACATGACCGCGCTCGTCGTCAGCGGCCAGAACGTCGCCTGCTCGAAGTCCAGCGCATCGGGGATACGCACGATCCTTGGACCCGCCGACAACGAGGCGACCCGGCTGTCCTGCACCACGAACTGCGCGTGCGGCCCCGACACCCCCACCCGGTCGCCCGCCGCAAACCCCTCCACCTCGGCGCCCACGGCGTCAACCACGCCGGCCACCGAATAGCCCATGATCTGCGGGTCCACGGCCTCCGGCCGGATGTATCGACGCCACAGTTCCGAGCCCCGGCTGATCAGGCTCCGCACGTTGCGCACCCGCACGTCATGCGGACCCACCGCCGGCACGGGCGCGTCTTCCAGCACCACGTTGAACTTGCCCTCGGGCTTCGCTACTCGCTTCATCGCGACCTCCCGGCCTTCAGTTGCTAATGCAGTGCGACCCACTCACCACTGCGGGCGCTCTCGCGCACCGCGTCCAGCACCCGCATCTGGCGGATCGCCTCGTCGCCGTCCACCAGCGGCGCCGCCTCCCCGCGGATCGCGTCGCCCAGATTCTCGACCTCGGCCTGGTAGGTGTCGAACGGCGCAAAGCGTTCGGTCACCGTCCCGCGGACGGTCTGGATCTCGATACTCGTCGACTCCCCCGGCGCCAACACGTGACGCTCCACCCGAAGGGTTCCGGTGGTACCGATCAGCTCCAGGAAGTGCCGCCGCGAGCTCAGGAAGCTGAACGCCACCGTCGCCGTCCGACCCCCGTCAAACTCCAGCAGCGCGTTCCCGTCAAAGTCCACCCCAAACTCTGCGTCGTCCGTCATCCGCGCCACCAGCCGGCGCGGCTCGCCGCCCATGTGCAGGCGGCTCACGCTCACGCAGTACGTCCCCAAGTCCCCCAGCGCCCCGCCGGCCAGCTCGGTCGAGAGCCGCACGTTCGCCAGGTCGCGGGTGATCGGGAAACAGAACGCCGTATTGATCTGCCGCACGTCGCCAATCGCCCCCTCTGCCACCAGTTCCCGCAGCCGCGCGTGGCGCGGGTCGTAGCGGTACATGAAACCTTCGAGCAATTGCACCCCCGCCGCCCGGCAGGCATCCACCATCTCGACGGCCTCGGCCGCATCCGCCGCAAACGGCTTGTCCACCAGCACGTGCTTCCCCGCCCGCGCCGCGGCGATCACCCAGCGGTGATGCAGCGACGTCGGCAACGGGACGTACACCGCGTCGATCTTCGGATCCGCCAGCAACTCGTCATACGACCCGTACGCCCTCGGAATCTCCAACTCCGCCGCAAACTCCCGCGCCCGCTCCAGCGACCGGCTCGCCACCGCCCGCAGCACCCCGTTCCTGGCCCTACGAATCCCCGGCCCCACCGACCGCCACGCAATCCGCGCCGTCGACAAAACCCCCCAGCGAATCGGGTCATCGGTCATCGGTGCGCTCCACTTCGTTAGGCGGCCTGACAACGCAGCCGCGATTCGAGTTGGGCGCCGCGGTCGCGTTGACCCTCGCTGGACGAGCCCCCGTCACCAGCCATATCTCTTTCGCAGGTAGTTGCCCCAGGCAGTCGCCGACTCGCCACACGTTCTCCGCACCGCGCCGGCCAATACCGAGGGACAGACAGACGCGAAGTCGCGGTCGGGATGCGACAGGGTGTTTCGCATGACATCGGCTGCCGAGCGCGCTTCCGGGAAAAGCGTGGAGAGCTCAGGAGAAGTGATCCGTTCTCGGTACGCCAGGTTCCCGGCCGGAACGACCACGACCACCTTGGCTTCCGATACGTCGAGTTCGCGATCCGCAACCATCCGGTCCGCCAGCAGGCGCATCCGCATGATCTGGTAGAAGGGATCGTAGAGCCAAGCCTCCAGTGGAGCCTTGCCGTTGAACGAGCACGACGTTCGGTAACGCTCGCCGTACCTGCGTCGTCGCGTCTCTCCCTGCCGCCCCTCGCCCAGATAGTTAGGGCGGTATTCCTCCACGTACTTCCATTCCAACAGGTACGCGCGCCGACCCGTGCGTGTATCAGCGATCAGGAACCCGTCAACGCTGGTTGAGAGTGAACCGCGGCTGGTGATGTTCGGTCCTTCAAGGGCGTGGTTGAGCCCGATCCATTCAATCTCGATCGCCGACGCGCAGGCCTCGCCCTGAATACTCACGACATCCGTCACGTCGCCGTCAATAGCCCGCAGCATTGCGGTTGGGGCCCCGGGAATCTCTAGCAGCGGCAGCAGAAAGTTCACGCAGGCGATCTGCGAGCTCGCCATATTTCGACTTGGCCGCCTCCCGCCCGAGTTATCGCCGCTTGCCGAAGCCTGCCACCACCCAAGCCCGCGACTCGCGAAATAGCGGCGAGCCGCGTGTTTACCACGCAGGGCTGGGAAGAGGTTCTCCTCCTCGCAACCCAGCGCGAGCAGGTAGCTGTTTCGTAGTCCCTTCGGATCGCTGGGAGTGCGGGCCTTCTCGCTGATCGTTTGCGAAGCGTCCCGGTACTCTGCCTGCCGCTGCCGCTCCCGCTTTCCAAAGCTGGACGCGCGGAAGTTCACCTTACGTCCGCTCTGGATACCCCCGGCGGCGGAGGGGTTTGCGCGGTTCGACCTCGGGGTTGACGGTGTCGCGGGGCCAGTAGCCCTGGGCGACCCAGGCCATTTGTTCGGCGGAGCCCTGGCCGACGCGGTGGACGCTGACGGAGGTGGAGCCGCCGATGTGGGGAGTCCAGATGACGTTGGGCAGGTTGATCAGGGGCGTGTCGGGGGTGGGCGGTTCGGACTCGAAGACGTCAACGCCGGCCGCCGCGATGGCGCCGGACTCGAGCGCCGCCACCAGCGCCGCTTCGTCGACGATCGGGCCGCGCGAGACGTTGATCAGCGCGGCTGTGCGCTTCATCCGCGCCAGCAGGTCGGCATCCACGAAGTGATGCGTCCGCGGCGTGTAGGGCAGGTGCACCGAGACGATGTCGCCCTGCTCGAAGGCCTCGTGCAGCCCCACCAGCTCCACGCCCAGCCCCTGCGCTTCCCAGGGCGAAACGGTCGGCGCATAGGCGATGCAACGCGTACCGAAGGCCTGCGCCCGCACCGCCACTGCCCGGCCAATCCGTCCCAGCCCGATCAGGGCCAGGGTGCTCGCGCGCATGTCGCCGATGTGGTCGATCCGGCGTTCCCACTCGGCGATGTTGCGGTGGCCCGCTTCCCACTCATTCAGGATCCGAGGGATGCGACGCACAGCGCCCAATATCAAATACAGCGCGGTGTCCGCCGTCTGCTCGGTGGCGAAGGTGGGGATGTTGCCCACCACCACGCCGGCGGCGGTGGCGGCCTCGATGTCCACGTGGTCCACGCCCACGGTTGGCGCGATCACGCCCAGCAGATCGGGCAGCTGGTCAAACGTATGCAGCCGGTAGTGCCCGTGCGAGTAAATCACGCCCTGGTAGCCCGACAGGCGTTCCACCGCTTCCGCGTCGCTGGTCGGCGCCTCCACCACGTCCAGCGTGGCGCCAATGGCGTCCAGCGGCTGGCGGTGTTCGACCACCCGCTCGTGGCGCAAGCCGTCGGTCAGGGCAACGCGAAACGAATCGTCGGACATTGGAGAGCGGCCTCGCGCGGTCAGGTGGCCGAACCGTAACGCATCACGCCGCCGCAAGCGCAGCGATCCTCAGTCCGATGAGCCGCCCGCCTCGTTCCAGAGATAGCGCCCATTAGCCAGGGCCAGGACGACGAACAGTGCGTTGACCAGCGGGAAGTAGATCAGGTGCGCCGTCACCGCATCGCCGGATTCGCTGGAGGGATTCAGCGTCCAGTACCACTCCCACAGCATCAGCATCACCAGCACGATGGCCCCGTAGTAGGCAAAGCTGCCTCGCAGGTACTCGACAGCGCTGACGTCCGCGCGTTCCGGGTCACGCCGCCGCCGGAAGCCAACCACCAGGATCGCCAGCGCCGCGGCCACCATGAACCAGTTCAGGATCCGCCAGACCGGGTAGTCGATTGTTCCGTCGTTATAGACCGGCGTCAGGATGAAACTCACGGCCACGACGATTCCGATAGCCACCAGGTAGAACGCCACCAGCCGCTTCGCCACCGTCATGAGTGCCGGACCCTCGCCAGAACTGATCCCAACAGACGTAGCCATGTGGCCGTCCGCCAGATCGCCGCCGGTGCCAAGTCTATGACCTGGTCGCACTGGCTACTGCACGACATACGCTTGGCGCACTGGCGCTCGCGGCAGCCAAAGCTCGAGATCAAGCTTCAGACACCACATGGTGTATAACGGCGTCGTGGATCGAACTCAGGTGTATCTCGGAGACGAAGAGCGTGCCCTCCTGGACCGCGCCGCTCAAGCCACGGGCGCCTCGCGGTCAGAGTTGATTCGGCGCGCGGTTCGGCGCGCATATGGGACGCTCTCAACGGCGGACAAGTTGCTGGCGATCGAAGCTACGGCTGGTTCGTGGTCCGATTACCCGTACACGGGTGCTGAGTATGTGGACGCTATTCGCGGCGATCTCAACGAACGGCTACGCAAGCTCGGTTTGGAATGAACCTGCTGGACACCTCGGTGGCCATCGAGCACCTGCGGGGCGTAGAGGCTTCCAGCAATCTCCTGCGTCGACTCATCGCGAGCGGTGAACCGGTAGGCGCGAGCGAAGTCGTGCGATTTGAACTGCTGGCGGGCGTGCGCCACGACCAGCGCGACGACCTGGAGCGCTTCTGCGCCGCACTCACCTGGGTGCCGGTCGACGAACCAGTGGTTCGCGCGGCGGGCTCTTTGGCACGGCAGTACCGCCGGGCCTACCAGGGCATTGACGACATCGACTTTCTGATCGCCGGCACGGCGTTGCTTCTTGATGCAGACCTCCTAACCACCAACGTCCGGTACTTTCCAATGTTCAACGGTCTACAGTCGCCCTACTGACCCGGCAACCGCTCAGATCGCACGCTTGGCGTCCTGCGCGAGCGAGCCCCGGACGTTGATGCGCCAACGTCCAGTGGGCACGCTCCCACTGCCGGCTGTCGTCGACCGCATGAACCTCCTCTGGCGGGCCGCCAAGAGGCCGTCCGCCGGATCGCCGCCCACGCCAAGTCGATGCCCTCGCCTGCGCGCCCACCGCAAGTGGCGGTGCTGTGAAGCTACCGATCAGGCCGCGCAGGTCGTCACGTAGTCGTAGTCGTAGAGCGCGTGCGCTCGCAGGCCCGGATAGCCCGACACGTCCTCCGGCGCGCTGCGCCCCTGGTCGCCTGGATCGCTCAGCCACAGGTCCACAAGACGCTCCTGGGCCTGCTCCAGCGGCGTCCGTGGGGCGCCGGGCGATATGTCCTGCCAGACCGCCGCCTGCGTGATAAAAGCCCGCACTTCGTCCGCGACGCAGTTGTCGAACCCGCTTTCGTCGGGAATTGGTGAGACGGCGTGCCAGAACTCGTGCGCGATCACTGCAGCCAGGACTTCCGGCCGCTCGCCGCGTAGGCTGGCGGACATGCCGATGAGCCCGATATTGGGCGCCCAGCCCGCCAGGGCCGTACCGGGGAGATCGGCGGCCCAGTCAATTTCAACGACGGCCTCGTTGCCTGGGAGCCGAGTCAACTGCGAGCCAGCCTGACTGCGACGCAGCACGTCCCAGCCTGGCCGCAGGGCAGGATCGACCCGCGGTCCGTCGGTGTTTGATTGCGGTGGTGGCGCCCGCCCGCCCGGCTGCTCCGGGGCCAGCGGACAGGCCATCGATCGCCAGGACTTATCGCAGCTCCAGCGCCCGTACTGCACCCCATCGTCGACGCCCCGCAGGAAGGCGTTGACCGCGTCCCGCTGAATGACGGAATCCGCGATCTGCGGGGACAGGATGGAGTCAGTCGATCGCGCTTGGGCCACGTCTCGCACGCGCGACCAGTCGGGATGCTCCCGGAGATTCGTCGGGACAGCGGGCGGCTGCGGCTGCCCGTTGCGAAACGCCCAGGCGAACGCCCTGCGGAGATCGTCGCGGTGGTCGTTCTGGCAGGCGGCTTCGGCCACTACGGGGTCGGGATAGACTCGCTGGTAGATGCCGACGTTGTGCAAGCGGCCGGCTGCGTACTCGAAGGCGTCGTTTGCCTCAACGCATGTGGTCGGCCAGATCGCCAGCGCCGGGGCTGCGGTCAGCAGCCACGCGGCGACGGCGATGACCACGGCCAGTCGGATCTTGCGCATGGTGCCCTCCGATGTGCCTGGTACGTCGGACGCCGCCGAGGATTTGGATAGCGATAGTGACACGGGTTGCGGCGACCTCAAGAAGCGCCTGTGCAGCTTCGGACTGGAGTGAAGCCGCGGGAATGCCCGAATTGAGCCGTTCCTGCGATGCCGATTGGACCCTTGAAACCCACCGTCTCCGACTGACTCCGATGGTGGAGTGCGACACGGACGAACTCTTCAGACTGCTGAAGGATCCCGAGATCCACGTCTTTACCGGAGGCCGTCCGCCCGCAAGCGCCGACGACGTGAGGGCAAAAATCCGTCGCCGCGAGTCCCGCCGCTCGCCTGCGGGCGACGAACTATGGCTGAACTGGACGCTGCGATTGAAGGCGGATCGATCAGTCGTGGGATACGTGCAGGCAGGCGTGAAGCTGGGGAAAGCCGATCTGGCCTGGGTCGTCGGTGTTCCATTTCAGCGACGGGGCTACGCCTCCGAGGCAAGTCGACGAGTGCTGCAGTGGCTTCGCGACGACCTTGATGTCCATGAAGTCCGTGCCAATACTCACCCGGATCACGTCGCCTCGCACCGGGTGGCTCGGAATATCGGACTCCTCAAGAGCGGGGAGCGCACCGACGAAGGAGAGGAAGTCTGGCGGGCGAGCGTTCGGTGACTCCCATTGACGAAAGACATGCAGTTGCGAGCCCCCCACCGCTCGTCCTCGTCGACGGCCTCAACCTCCTCTGGCGCGCCGCCTACGGATTCCCCGCGCGAATCCGCGATAGCGAGGGCGAGGATGTCACGCCGGCTTTCGGCTTCTTTGCTCTCCTTCGGAAGGCCATCCACGGCCTGTCGCCCTGCGAGGCGGTGGTGGTCTTCGATGGCGAAGGCTCAACGAACTCGCGAGCGGAAGTGGCGCCGGACTACAAGGCCAACCGCGCCGGCGCCGACTACTCCCACCTGGCCTGGCTGCCCACCATCTACACGGGCCTGCGGACCATCGGCCTTGAGTTCGAGGAAACGACGGACGCAGAGGCGGATGACGTGATTGCCGAGCTTGTCCGGGGAACTGGAGCAAGCCGGACCAGCGTAATCGTGTCCGGAGATCGGGACTTCTATCAGGTAGTCGACGACCACGTGGTCATAGCCAACACCATGCGCAAGAGCGGCGAACAGATTGTGGACGGCGATGAAATCCGAGCACGATTCGGCGTCGATCCCTGGCAGTGGTGCGACTACATGGCCCTGGTCGGCGACACCTCGGACAACATCCGGGGCGTGCGCGGCATCGGTCCCAAGCGCGCCGCCGCCGCCCTGGCTGGCGGACACACGCTGGAAAGCCTCAACCAGGTCGTCAACCAGGCGTGGTGGGGACGCTACCTCGACGGCGTTCTAGCCGAAGCGTTGAAGGCTCGCGACCTGATCCGCCTGGCCCCCGACGTCCAGACGTCAATCCGGATCACCGGTCGCCCGTCCCGGCCACTGCCCCTCGCCGCCGAGCTGCTCAGGACGCTCGGCGTCTGGTAACCAGCGCCGGCAGTTCGCTGAGCCGCTCGATCATCGGGACGTCTGAGGTTCCGGCATCCTGGCCGCGTCGGTTCAGCCACACCCCCGTCAGGCCCGCGTCGCGCGCCCCACGCGCGTCCGTGTCCAGCCGATCGCCCACGTGAACGCAGGCCGACGGCGACGCGCCCACGGCCTGGCAGGCCGCCTCGAAGATCTCCGGATCAGGTTTCGCGACCCCGATGTCCTCGGAAATCATCACGGCTGCGAAGCGATCCAGGACGCCGACCGCCGCCAGCTTCTGCCGCTGCTGCGCCGACGTGCCGTTGCTGATGACTCCGAGCCGGTAACCATCCAGAGCGTCCAGGGTTGCGAGGGCATCGGGAAAAAGCCGCCAGGTCCCGTAGTAGAACGCACGGTAGACCTCATGGATGGCGTCGACTTCGGCGTCGGGCATCTGGTCCGGTGTCAGTCCGAACAGATCGCGAATCCGTGCGCGGCGCTGCCCGATGAACGAGCTCTCGCCGCGCAGGTAGCGCTCGAAGTGGTGGTCCAGCAATGCGATCCAGCGCTGCATGAGCCGTTCGTCGCATCCGCCCAGCCGATCCCTGTACCTGTCGAACAGGCCCATCGCCCCCGCTCGAGTCGCTGCGGCGTCATCCACCAGCGTGTCGTCGATGTCAAAGAACACGGCCTTGACTGGTGACTCTGGCATCTCACTCAGTCCGCAGCTGCCCCGATGCACGCGGGCTCGTTGATCGCAAGTCCAGGTACCACAGCAGCTGAACCTCATCCGGGTACTCGGCATACACGCCACGACGCACGCCGCCCAGCGAAAACCCGTTCTTGGCATAGAAGCGACAGGCCGCCGGATTCGTGTTCTGCGATTCGACTTTCAGAAACGCATAGCCCGACACGCGCGCAAACTGAATGGCGTGGTCGAGCAGGCGCGTCCCGACTCCGCAGCGGCGAACGCTGGAATGCACGCGAACGTCCCACAGCACCGCCAGGTCCTCGCGTCCCTCCAGCATGTGAACGCCCGGCGTCTTGTGAGCCACCACGGCGCCCCCGACTCGCTGTCCGTCAACGAACGCGGCGAAGAATCCCCAGTGTGAGACATCGCCAAGGCTGTGCCAGCCCTCGACAGGCTCATCCTCGTCAAAGTCCTTTGTAAGCGGCTGATCGAGCGTCGCGTCGACCATGCGGACGCCGCCAAGCCCGTTCGCTATCCACTTGACCTCAAGAATCGTCGAGGTCGAGAACGCGATGGGAATGGAGGCGTAGTCGGACAAGGCCGATAGCGACTCCTTCCGAACGTCGACCCTCATTGCGCGCACAGCCGTCCATCGATCCGCCTAACGCACCTCGTCGTGGGTCTCGAACTCGGCCGGCATGGTGACCTCCAGCACCTGCCAGTCGTCGGAGTACTCCAGCACCTCGTGTCTGACTCCCGGCGCCTGGTACCACGCATCGCCGGCTTCCACGCGGACCTCGCCGATGTCCTCGAAGTACAGCTGCGCCCAGCCGCTGATCAGGTAAACCATCTGGAAGTCCAGCGCATGCGAGTGATAGCCCATGGGGCCGTCGCACGGTTGCTCGGCGCGAATGATGTGCGCCAGCACCTTACCCTCGGTCGCATCCTTGATTCCCAGGTCGCGGTAGGCAAAGTAGGGCCGCAGGTCCCTGCCCCACCGGGCGTCCTTGGCGTGCGCCGCAAATGACTTGGTCGTCTTCTCGGTCATCGTGCAACCCCTCACGGATCCAGGCGGCTACCCCCATACCTTGCCATCGCGCGGGCCGCGGGTGTGGAACGATGCCGGTGACGTGCTGAGCCCGGACGCGAGCCGCATGCGCATCTGCCTGATCGGCGACACCCACGGCTTCGTGCCCGGCCTCCAAGCCGCGCTGGCAGCGTGCCGGCGACATGCACCCGACCTGATCGTCCACTGCGGCGACTTCCTCACGTCGCCGTTCTCGCCGGATCCCCCGGGCGAGACGATCGACCTGCTGCGCTCGGAGAACGTCCAGGTCATCTACGGCAACAACGAGGCGTACTTCCGCGACTGGGGCACCCGGCGCTGGGAAGCCACCGTCGCCGGACGCCGGCGTCGCCCCGACTCCCCCGACTATTTCCTGTCGAAGATCGAACGGGGACAGGCCGAACTCGCGCCCGCGGACCTTGCCTGGCTGCGGGCGCTGCCTGGCGAGCTCTCGCTAAGCGGCGCCCGCCAGGGCGACATCTACGTCTGCCACGGCATGCCCGGCAACCCCTTCGCAACCATCTGGGACACCGATCCGGCCTACACGCCGGACTTCACCGCCGAGGAGATCGACGCCGCGTTGTCCCGACCTGCCGTCGCTTCC
The DNA here is from genome assembly GCA_028875175.1 of Chloroflexota bacterium. GTDB lineage: Bacteria > Chloroflexota > UBA11872 > UBA11872 > UBA11872 > UBA11872. Next base: position 15,508 of record JAPPFO010000104.1, read on the forward strand.
GCCGACCTGATCCTCTGCGGCCACACCCCCGGCCCCACCCTTCTCCGCACCACCCTGCCCGGTGGCCGAACGGCGCTCGTTGTTCGCAGCTCCGGCCAACTACCCGGCGACGGGCCCGGTCCCTGGTACCAGGGCATCTGCGTGCTCACCGATCGCGGCGGCCCGCTCCCCGGCTACGCCCGCTGGAACATCCAGTTCGAGTGGGCGCCCGTCGAGCCGCGTGACCCGAGTTGGTCGGATCCGGCAAGGATTACAGCACCCTGATGCCCGCCTACGACCCCATCGCCGACTGGTACGCAGCCCAGTCCCGCACGGGTTCGCTGCGCCGCTTCCACGACAACCTGGCCCGCCGCCTGCTGGGGATGGCGGGCGACGTGTTTGGCAAGCGAGTCCTGGACGCGGGCTGCGGGGAGGGCCACGTGGCACGGCTACTTGCTCGACATGGAGCCAGGGTCGTCGCGGCCGATGTCTCGCCGCGGCTTCTCGAGCACGCCCGCCAACTCGAGGCGCGGGATCCGCACGGGATCGAGTTCGTGCAAGCGGATCTGGCCAGGGGGCTGCCTTCGTTCAAGGGCGCCTTTGACCTGGCAACGGCGAACATGATGCTTGACGACTGTGAGGACCTGGCCGGGGTTCTAACTGGCATTGCCGACGCCCTCAAGCCCAACGGCCGCCTGCTGCTGTCGATGAACAACCCCTACGCCCTCGCCGCCCGCGGCAAGGTGGTCGGCTACTTCGCCTCGGGAACGCTCTCCCAGACCTTCGGCACCGACCGCCCCGAGGTCGAAGTCCCCTTCTACTACCGGACCTTCGAGCAGTGGGTAAACGCGTTCAGCCAGGCCGGGCTCCTGCTCCACACCCTGGTCGACGTCCCGCCCGACCCATCCGACCCGCATCTGCCCGACGATCCGGTACCCAAGATCATGCTGCTGGAACTGGATCGACGCGCTTCATAGACGTCCAAACCGATGTTTCTCGGCCTGGGCGCGGCGCACGATCAGGTGGTGGCGCCAACCTATCCAGCCGGGACGGGCTGGCGCGTACCCAAGACCGCAGCGGGCCAGCACCGCCTGCTCAATGGTCGGCGCCTTGCGCGCCAGGCTGCTGCCCCAACGCCACAAACGCCGGCCGTTGGCCCTTCCTCGATCGCTCCGCGAACGGCACGAACCCATACCGTCGGTGCCTGCGAGTGCGTTCACCATGTCTCCGAATAGACGGTCATGATGAATCGGGTCCGAGCAGGCGAGGGGGACGATGGGCATCCCCGTAGATCAGTTGTCCCCCCTACCGTTGCTTCCCTGGCGAGCGACAAAAACACGACAGATCACCTCAGGGAATGCAGTCTGGTCAGCGTGACCCACCATCTCGCGTTGCCGCTCCCGGCACTTGCAGCAACAGACGGACAAATCGGGGCGTTCACTGGGCGGGAATCGGGATTAACGCCATGGCCGCGGACACCAAGCCGGTGACTCTCAAAGGCCTGCGACGCGAACTGGATTGGACCCTGCAGCACTACGCCGCCAAGGCCGACCTTCACGCGCTTAACGATTCGCCTGATTGTGGCTCTTGCCGCGCTGGGCACCGTGCGTGTGGCTGTCGATCGGCCGTGGACCTAACGGCGCACCGCCCGCATTCAACTAACGGCACCGGCGCTTCGCAACGGACCATCGGATTCGAATGTGTTGCGGCGGGGTGGGGGGCTTCCCTAAGCTTTGAGTTCGTTCCGAAGCCCATGGATCGTCGCCACCGCATGTCTCGAGTCCGCCCGTATGCCCTGCGCCTGATCGCGCTGGTTGCCGCCGCCGTGGTGCTGGCCGGCTGTGAGGTGGGCGCGATGCAGACCGCTATCGACAATCCGACGCCAGATCCGGTGACGGCGTTGCAGACGACCTGTACGCCGCCGAGTTGCGAGGAGCTGGCGGTTCAGATTGGCGACTTCGCCATCCTGCCGCCGGTGATTCGGACGAACGCGCCGCGGGTGCGATTTGCGATCACGAATATCGGGGCTTTCACGCATAGCCTGGAGGTCCGGCTGCCGGGCGGGGTGGTGAGCTCGCCGCGGATCGGGCCGGGACAGACGGGCTACCTGGAAGCCGATATCGAGCCGGGCACGTACGAGGCGCTGGATCCGACGCCTGGCCACGCCGTGCGCGGCGCGCGGGCCAGAATCGTGGCCGGATCCGGGAGCTAGCCGCCCCTGGGGGCGCGGCCCAGCAGTTCGCGTTCGCCGGGCGTCTCGGAGACCCAGCGGAAGAACTTGACGGTGATGACGGTCCACAGCAGGGCGGTGCCGCCGAGTTTCATGATGAGGCCGCCGATGCGCTGGTCCTCCAGGGCCGAGAGTCCGCCCGGATCGGCGGCCAGCAGGTAGGCCGGGTAGATCGGTTCGCTGGCAAAGACGAAGAGCGAACTCAAGAGCCCGGACGGCAAGGTCAGCAGGAACAGGTAGAACATCTGGATGGGCACGCCGGCGGCGGGGGCGGCGGGCACGCGGCTGACCACCGGCCACCACATCAGCAAGGCGGAGCCCACCATGGTCACGTGCGCGGCGTCGTGCAAGATGCGGTCGTTCAGTGCGCCCTCGTAGAGGGTGGGCAGGTGCCAGCCCCAGAACACAGCCACGCCAGCAAGACCGGCAATCAGGGGCCGGGTGAGCCAGCGGAAGGCGACGCGCACCATGGGCCGGCGCAGCAGGGGCGTCACCATCCAGGCGGGGATGCCCAACAGCAGCAGCGGGGGCGCCATGAAGGTCACCATCAGGTGCTGGATCATGTGGATGCTGAAGAACTCGGCGCTGAGCGTGTCGATCGGCGGGTGCAGGGCCGCGAAGACGATTGCCGCGCCGATCACGAAGAGGCTGATGCGCCACGGATCGACGCGGCCGGGACGGTCAGGGTTCCAGGGGCTGACCGCGTAGGCGTAGGCACCCAGCAGGACCACGACGCCCAGGGTGATTTCAGGGATGAGGTAGAAGGTCAATTCAGCGCCTCCTCACCTGTTCATGTTCGCTGTTCGCGACAACCCGCACGCTCCCGGGCCATTCTTGATCAGCGCGGGCTAGCTCCTACCTTCCAGCCTAGCCGCCCGTCAGGGAGAAGAAGAGGAAGAGGATCAGCACAATCATGGAGGCGATGCCGAACGGGAACATGAAGAGGGCGGTGAACAGGCGGTTGTCGTCCCGCAGGTGCATGTAGTAGGCGACCACGCCCGCGCCCTTGCCGAACGACAGGATCAACAGGGAGGCCACCACTCCGGGCCTGGTGAAAGCGTCGGCGATGGCCGGGATGCTGGGAATCATGATCTCGACGATGGTGATGACGGTGAGGATGACGCCGACGACGACGTACTTGGCGTAGCCGTGGCGATGATGCTCGGCGTCGTGGGCCATGTCCCCGCCGTGGTCCGCGTGCGCGCTGTGCGAGTCGCTCATCAGATCAGGTAGATGAGGGTGAAGATCGCGACCCAGACCAGGTCCACGAAGTGCCAGTACAGCCCGACCAGCTCGATGCCCCACATGTCCATGCCGGGCTGAAAGCGGCCGCGGAAGGAATAGACCAGTGCGGTGCCGAGCCAGAGGACGCCGATGGCGACGTGCGCGCCGTGGAATCCGACCAGGGTGTAGAAAGAGGCGCCGAAGAGGTTGGTGGAGGGCGTGAGGTCCTTGTGGGTGACAAATTCGGTGAACTCGTAGACCTGCCCGCCGAGGAAGATCAGACCCATCAGCATGACCATGCCGAGCCAGATGCGGCCCCAGAGCAGCGACCCGTTCCGGAAGGCGGCCAGCGAGAGGACCATGGCGAGACTGCTGGTCAGCAGCACGAAGGTGGTGAACGAGGTCAGAACCAGGTCCAGGACTTCCTGACCCGGTCCGCCCAGCGTGTTGTGCTTGTTGATGAGCATGACCAGGATGAGGCTGCCGAAGAACATGGTCTCGGAGCCCAGGAAAGCCCACATGCCGAGCTTGCGGTTGTCGAGGCCGGTCGAGCTGTGGTGCTCCTCGTGCTGGGCGTGGGCGTCGGCGGTCATGCGGAGGGTTCCTCGATCCAGCCCAGCAGCGAAATCCCGAAGAGCACCGCGCCCAGGAGGATGAAGGCCTGGTGGAAGATCAGGCCGCAGGCGGCGAGCACCATGCCGGCGGCCATCACAATCGGCCAGTAGGAGGGGTTGGGCATGTGGATGTCGGGCTCATCGGCTTCGGCGTCGGCTTCGGGCGCAGTGGCCACGGCGCCGGTGTGGCCGCCGCCGCGCTTGATGTCCCAGGCCGGGTAGCGGCCATCGACTATTGGAATCTCAGCGAAGTTGTAGACGGGCGGGGGTGAGGGGATCGTCCATTCCAGCGTGCCGCCGTCCCAGGGGTCGCCGCCGGACGGTTCGCCGTGGCGAATTGAACGCAGGGCGTTGATGATGAAGATCAGGAATGAGAGTCCGATCATCAGGGATCCAACGGTGGACATCATGTTCCAGAGGTCGAAGCCCATCTCCGCCGCGTAGGTGTGAACGCGGCGGGGCATGCCGTCAATGCCCAGCATGTGCTGCGGAAGGAAGGTCAGATTGAAGCCGATCATCATCAGCAGCCAGTGCACCTTGCCCCAGCCGTCGTGCATGAAGCGCCCGGTGAACTTGGGGAACCAGTGGTAGATGCCGCCGAACAAGCCGAACACGGTGCCGCCGAACAGCACGTAGTGCAGGTGGGCCACCACGAAGTAGGTGTCCTGTACCTGGGAGTCAATGGGCGGAGAACCCAGCATGACGCCGCTGAGCCCACCGATGATGAACATGGAGACCATGCCCACGGCGAACAACATGGGCGATTTGAAGCTAATTGAGCCGCCGTACAAGGTGGCAATCCAGTTGAAGATCTTGACTCCGGTGGGTACGGCGATAGCCATGGTCGAAATCGCGAAGGCGGTGTCCGCGATGGGTCCGAGTCCGACCGTGAACATGTGGTGCGTCCAGACGCCGAAGCCGACCAGCGCGATGGCTGCGCCCGAGTAGGCCACGACCGCGTAGCCAAAGAGCGGCTTGCGCGAGTAGGTGGGCAGGATTTCGGAGACGATGCCCATGGCGGGCAGGATGAGGATGTAGACCTCGGGGTGGCCGAAGACCCAGAACAGGTGCTGCCAGAGCACGGGGTCGCCGCCGCCTTCGGGAATGAAGAAGTTGGTTTCGATGTAGCGGTCGAAGATCAACAGCACGAGGCCGATGGTGATGGCGGGGAAGGCGAAGATGATCAGGAAGGCCGTGATCATGCTCATCCACACGAACATGGGCATGCGGTTCAAGGTCATGCCGGGCGCGCGCATGTTGATGATGGTGACGATGAAGTTGATCGAGGCCAGGATGGAGGAGACGCCCAGGATCTGGAGGCCGAAGGCCCAGAAGTCGATGGCGTGGGTGGCTTCGAAGGCCGTGTCGGTGAGCGGCGCGTAGCCGAACCAGCCGGCGTTGGGCGCCCCGCCAGCCACGAAGCTGATGTTCATGAAGATGCCGCCGAAGAGGTAGATCCAGTAGCTCAGGGCGTTCAGTCGCGGGAAGGCCACGTCGCGGGCGCCGATCATCAGCGGCACGAGCAAGTTGAAGAAGGCCGCGCTCAGGGGCATCAGCGCCAGGAACACCATGGTGGTGCCGTGCATGGTGAAGAGCTCGGTGAAGCGTTCGGCCGAGACCAGGTCTGACTCGGGCGTGGCCAGTTGCAGGCGCATGAGCAGCGCCTCGAGGCCGCCGAGCATGAAGAAGGCGAGGGAGGTGACCAAGTACAGCACGGCGATGCGCTTGTGATCGACCGTGGTGATCCAGCTCCAGGCCGTGCCGGCAAACGTGCGGGTGTCAGGGGCGGTTGCCGTTACCGTCGCCATGTGGTCACCCTCCGGTTGGCGTCTGAGCGTCGCATCGCGCGCGCATCATCATTTTAGGCCCTGGAGGTAGGCCACCAGCGAGTCGAGCTGCTCGGTGGTCAATTCGGGAATCACCATGGTGTTGCCGGGCTTGACGCCCTGCGGATCGCTGAGCCAGGCGCGCATGTTCTCAGGCGTGTTCTCCAGGATTCCGGCGGCGATGTACTTGCGGCTGCCCATGTGGGTCAGGTCCGGACCCAGGATGCCCGCCGAATCGGTTCCGCGAATCGTGTGACAGGCCACGCAGCCGCCGAGGGTGAGGTTCGCTTCGCCTTCACTGGCCAGCTCGCTGGCTGGAGCAACGCGGTCGGTCCGTTCATTCTGAAGCCAGGCATTGAACTCGGCCTGCGTCTCAACGACCACGTGAAACTTCATGAGCGCGTGGGCGGTGCCGCAGAACTCGGCGCATTGGCCGGGAAAGGTGCCGGTGACCTCGGGCTTGATGGTGAATTTGTTCTCGCGGCCCGGCACCATGTCCAGCTTTCCGCGCAGGCTGGGGACCCAGAAGCTGTGCAGGACGTCGTTGCTTTCGAGCTGGATCTCCACCTCGCGGTTGACGGGCAAATGCAACTCGTTGGCGGTCGTCACCCCGAGGTCGGGGTACTGGAACTCGAACCACCACTGGTGGCCGATCGCCCGGACCTTCAGGGCGTCGGGACCGGCGGCGCGGGCGTTGGAGAAGATGGCGGGGACGGTGAGGACGACGATTACGACGACAAGAATGGCCGGCGCGATGGTCCAGCCGATTTCCAGCGGGGTGTTGCCATGGGTCTGGGCGGGAATCCCGTCGCCGCTGCGCCGACGGAATCGAATCAGGACGTAGAGCAACGCGCCTTCCACGAGCACAAAGGTCACGACCATTGCCCAGAACACGAACATGAGGAGGTCGCGCGCGGTGCGGGCCGCTTCCGTGGTCGGTTCGAGGGTGGTCTGCGGCGTAACACCGCAGGCGGCCAGGGCCAGCACGGCCACCGCCAATGCGGGAGCCAGGAGCGTGGCGTAGATGCGGCGGTTGCGGGTCAATGGTGTGCTGCGTCGCCCTTGGATGGGACGGCTCTCGTCCCCGTTTGCGCGAGTCACGCTTGGCCGGGCTTTGTGCACCGTTTCACAATCTCGTGGGCGGCGGCTAGCGTAGCACGAGGGCCCGCATTCCCCCGTGTCGAACGGTCGCGCGGGCGACGGTCAGGATGGCGTGGAAACGTCCAGCACGTGAGCGCGCGCGGCGTTGATGGCAGCCACGGTTTCCTCGGCCGGGACGCTCTCCGTGCTGCCCCAGATGAAGGTAAACATGCCGAAGTAATTTCGCTCATCAAGCATGGCCGTGAGCGCGCGAAAATCCACGGTGCCGTGGCCCGGCGCCTGGTCTTCGGCCGGCCCCAGGCTATCCGCGTTCTGCATGGCGGGGCTGACGCTCCAGAGGCAGGTGTGACCGACACGGCCATCGGCCGCGTCAGCCACCGCCCGCAGCGTGGTGCCGGCCAGGCGCGCGTGGGGCGGCGTGAGGCTTAGTTGCACACGCGGGTGTCCGACGTCGTCCAGAAAGCTGGCGATCTCAGAAGGTTCGTCCAGCCAGGTGCCGATCTGGTTGGCCAGCGCCAGGGTCACCCCCAGGTCCTGGGCCGCCCGGCCCAGCGCCCGCACATCGTCGGCCGCCTCGCGCCGCTCGTACTCACGCACGGGCGCGGTACCAATAACCAGCGGGGCGCCGATGGCGGCCGCAAATTCCAGCCGCGCGACCAGGTCGTTGCCAAACGTGGCGTATGCCGAGATCGACGAAGGCCGAAGGTTGTGGTCCTCGACGCGAGCCTGCACCTCGGCCGGCGAGTCGCGCATGGGGTCCACGTGCTCGAGCACGCCCGGCGTGGCCCAGAGGTCCACGTAGGTCAGATCGGTCTGCGCCAGCGACTTGAGCGCGTCGTCCAGAGACAGCGACCGGAACAGCAGGGTGGAGCCCGCGAATCGAGTTGAGATGTCAAAGACGAACATGAAGGGCTCGTAGCCGCAGGCAAACCGTCCGTGAAGCGCTCCCCCTATTCTCGCCTATTTGGGGGACATTCGGCTATTCGCGGCTCACGACGGGAAGAAGGGGTTATTCGCCAGTTCCGCGCCAACGGTCGTGGGTGGCCCGTGGCCAGCGAAGAGCCGGGTGGTTTCGGGCAGCGAGAGAATCTGCAAACGAACCGCCGCCAGGTGCTCGGCGTAGTGATCCGGACCGAGCGAGGTGCGGCCCAGGGAGCCGGCGAACATAGCGTCACCCACCAGCACCAGGTCGCGCAGCACCAGCGAACTGTGGCCCGGCGCGTGTCCCGGCGTGCGGCGAGCCTCGACCTCGAATGGTCCGACCCGGAAGCGCTGGCCGTGATCGTACGTGCGGATGTCGGCCCGTTGAAGCGACGGCAGGCGGGGTTGTTCGTTGGGATGGATCCAGATGGGGACGTCGAGCGCCTTGTGAATCGCGGGCAACGCGTCGATGTGGTCGGCATCGGCGTGGGTCACGAGAACCGCGGCCGCTGTCCACTGCTCCTCGGCCAGCGCGCCCAGGATTTGCTCCGGTACGGCGCCGGGATCCACCACCACGGCCTGGCCGGTTTCAACGTCCCCAACCACGTACTGGTAGACGCGCATGGGCGGATACGGGATGACCCGGATACGCACGCCGCCGTGATCCAGCGGGACCGGGTTGGGCACGTACGCATCCTGGGCAACGGCCCAGAGGCGCTTCGGATTAAGGTTCAGCAGGGCGGCAAGAGCGTCGCTCTCGGCTCTTGTCGGGCTGCGCTCGCAATCCTCCAGCACTGCAAGCTCCCCGGCGGAGATACCGACCTGCCCGGCGACGTTCTCCGCCGAGAGGTTCAGGCCAAAGCGGGCCTTGCCGATGATGTCACCGAATTCGTCCTCCAGCAGGTCGGTCATAGCGTCGTCAACCGGGGCGGCGGGGTGTACGCCCTGAGCTTCGCACGAATGCCGGATGCGGTGCGTCAGGGTGGCGGGGAATCGGAAGCCGGAGCGGACTGCGCCGGGCGCTGCCGTCGTTGCTGGTCCAACCAGGCACGTACGATCCGGATTTCTTCAAAGGAGAAGTCGTCGCCGACCAGCTGCCTGACCGGTGTGAGGGCGGGGGACTGAGTTCGCGCAAATGCCTCCGAGATCCGCGTCACTCGCTCCGGGGTTGGCAGTTCGCGCTCAAGCGGCAGCGATTCGCCCGCGGCGATCAGGTGCTCCACGTGGGACATGATCGTCGCCTCGGTCAGGCCGCGCCGCCGGCTGACCTCGGAGATGGACAGCCCGCGCAGCACGAGCTCCAGCGTCTGGCGTTGGGTCGAGCTCTTGCGGGCAGTCGAACGGGTGGGCCTGATCCGACGCTGTGGCCTGGGACGCTCCGCCAGACCCCGAGACTCGGCGTAGTCGGTGATAACGGGCAGGAAGTCATTGGCGAACTCTTGCAGCTTCGCGCGGCCGACGCCAGAAATCGTGGAGAAGCTCTTGCGGCTGTGGGGCAGATAGCAAGCCATTTCCTGTAACGACCGGTCGCCGAAGACCATGTAGGGCGGCACGTTGCGGGCCTGCGCCAGCCGGAATCGCAGGTCGCGTAACTGGTCGAACAGGCCGCGGTCGAATTCAAGCTGATCAAGCCCGGGCCAGGGTTGGGACGGGTCGTCATCCTGCGACTTGACTCGGGAAAGCGTCAGCGGCTCGCGCCGGCGCAGAAAGTCGCGCCCACGTGGCGTCACGGCGAGGGACCGGTACCGGTCTGTGGTGTGTCCGACCAATCCCGCGTCTTCGAGCAGAGCCAAGATCTCGTGAAGTTCGACTCGCCCATGGTCGCGGGCGATGCCATACACCGACAGGCGGTCGTGCCCCACGTCCAGCAGCCTACGCCCGCGGCCGCCGCGCACTACCTGGATTATGTGGGCAGCGCCAAATCGTTCGCCGGTGCGGATGACGGCCGAGAGGAGTTTCTGGGCAATCTCGGTGGCGTCAAACTCCTCGCGTTCGCTCAGGCAGACATCGCAGCCCCCGCAGGCCGCCTGGTCGTAGGTCTCGCCGAAGTAGTCGAGCAGGAACGCACGGCGGCAGGATTGCAGCTGGCAGTACCTGATCATCTGCTGCAACTTGTGGCGCGCGCGTGCGCGCTCGGTTTCGTCCTGGATCTGTTCGATAAAGCCGGACAGCGCGTACCGATCCGACGCGCCGTAGAAGAGTACGCAGGTACTGGGCAGACCGTCGCGGCCGGCGCGCCCCGTCTCCTGGTAGTAGCCCTCGAGGGTTTTCGGCAGGTGGAAGTGAACGATCAGGCGCACGTCCGGCTTGTCGATGCCCATGCCAAAGGCAATGGTGGCGGCGACGACCGGGACCTCGTCGCGAATGAACCGCTCTTGGGTCGTTCGCCGGGTAGCCGGGTCGAGGCCGGCGTGGTAGGGCAGTGCTTGAATGCCCTGGTCGGTGAGGTCGGCCGCCAGGTCTTCGGCGTTCTGGCGCGAAAGGCAGTAGACGATGGCCGATCCGTCGGCATGCTGCCGAAGGAGATTGAGCAGAGCATCGAAGGCCCCGCGCTTGGGGCGGACGTAATAGGTCAGATTCCGGCGGTCAAAGCTGGCGACGAACTGGCGCGCTCGTGGAATCGCCAATTGCCCCACGATGTCGTTCCGAACCTGGGCGGTGGCCGTGGCCGTGAGGGCCATGACTGGCGTGTCGGGAAAGCGCTCGCGCAAGACGTGCAAGTTGCGGTAGTCAGGGCGAAAGTCGTGGCCCCACTCGGAGATGCAGTGGGCTTCGTCAATGGCGATCTGGCTGACATCGACCGACCCTAGAAACTCCGTGAATCCCGGCACGGCCAGTCGCTCCGGTGCGATATAGAGGATCCTGATCCGGCCTGCCCTGGCGTCCGCGAGAATGCCGCGGCCCTCCCGTGGCGGGACCGTGCTGTTGATGAAGGCTGCGGCTACACCGTTGGCGCGCAGGGCGTCCACCTGGTCCTTCATCAGGGCGATGAGCGGGGAAACCACGAGGGTCAGGCCGTCCAGACACAAGGCCGGGAGCTGATAGCAGAGGGACTTGCCGCCGCCGGTGGGCATCAGCACCAGGGCGTCGTTTCCGTCCAGCACGGTTTGGATGATGTCGGCCTGGAGCGGGCGGAACTCGTCATAGCCGAAGCGGGTCTTCAGCAGGTCGTGGATTTCAGGCGTTTGCATGGCTGGCCAGCCGGTCGTTCAGGGTCACCCGCGGTGATTCCGGCCCTGGCGCGCTCTGCCAGCCCTGCCGGTCCTGCGCCTCCAACAACGGGTCGGAGACAGACCGGGCACTAGACCGCTACCGTATGGGCGCTGCGCGGCGGGGCGCGCTACGCGCGCGTATTTTCCCACGGCGGGCCGAGACGCAGCACTCAAGGAGTCTCGGGCACGCCGGTCGCGGCCAGTTCAATGCACAGCCACCCGGCGTGGGGAAGGGTGACGGCGGGTGCGCGTGCTGGTGGCGAGTCATACCTACCTGCGCCGATTTAACCAGCGGAAGTGGGAGGCGTTTGCCGACCTCTCGCCTCGGCATGCCGCCCTGTTGGTGGTTCCGAGCGGCTGGCGCGACCCGCACTTCGGCCGCGTGGTTCCCGAACTACCGGCGCACCCTCGCGTGCGCATGCGAGTGGCTCGGGCTGTCTTCCGCGGCCGGGGATCTCTGTCGTCTCACGTCGATCCACGGCTCGTCCTGGCGGCGCGGCACTTCCGGCCGGACGTCGTCCTGGTGGAACAGGAACCGCACTCGCTGCTGGCCCTGCAGGGCCGCTGGCTGGCCCGACTCCTGGCAGGGTGTCCGCCGTTTACGTTCTTCACGTGGGGCGGCCCGCCACACCGCCGGCGGGCGTTGCCGCTGCGCACGCTGGAGCGTGGTGCGCTGCGCGCGGCGCCATTGGCCTTTGCTGGAAATCAGGCGGCTCGCGATCAGTTACGCGCCTCAGGTTTCCGCCGCCCAGTCCATCGCATCCCGCAGGTTGGCGTTGACCTACCGGATCGGCCGGAGCTGACCCGACGCCAGGTGCGACGCGAACTCGGGATACCCGGCGTTGTCGTCGGATTCGCCGGGCGCCTGATTGCCGAAAAGGGCGTGCTGGACCTCGCGGATGCGCTATCGGGACTTGGCGATCTGGACTGGACGTTCCTGGCGATCGGCCCGGGACCAATGGCCGGGGCGCTGAAGGCGCGGTTTCAAGCGGCCAATCTAGCCGGACGGCTGCGCCTGGTTTCGGACGCCGGCCACCACCGGGTCGGCGCCCTGTTGACGGCACTGGATGTTCTGGTCCTGCCGTCCTACACAACCCAGAACTGGGCGGAGCAGTTCGGGCACGTGCTGATCGAGGCCATGGCGGCGGGCTGCCCGGTGGCCGGGACAGACTCGGGCGAGATACCGCACGTGATCGGTAATGCCGGCATCGTGGTTCCGGAGCGAGACGTCGGGCAGCTTCGAGCCGCCCTGCGACGCTTGATCGAGGGCCCCGGCCTGCGCGCGCAACTGGCCACCCGTGGTCGGGACCGAGTCCAGCGTCACTACACGCACGATGTCGTGGCGCGACGGTTGGCACGAAGCCTGGAGCAAGTTCGGGCCTACTCGGCGACGCGTGGCGCACCATGAGCGGCCAGCGAGTGCCGCCGATTCGCAAGCGCGCGTATTACCGGAGATCCGGGGCGCCGCCGCAACTCGTGCGTGAGTACTTTCGCCGCCTGGGGACTGTCTCGCTGGTGCTGGATTTGGGCTGCGGCCTGGGCGGCGTTTCGCGCGCGGCGCCGGGCGACGTGCAAGTGATCGGAGTCGATCATGACCGTGGCGCCCTCGAGATCGCCGGTCGATTCGGTGCGGTCGTGGCCTGGGACGCCGGGGCGGGACGGCGCCTGCCGTTCCCGCGCAACCGGTTTGACGCCGTGATTGCCAGGGACGTGCTCGAGCACCTGGATCACCCCTGGAATGCCGTGCGCGAGATGCGAGCGGTGCTGCGGCCCGGCGGTGCGGCGCTGGTATCGGTGCCGATGGCGCGGCCGCGGGTGGTCTGGAATGACTACACGCATCGGCGAGGCTTCACGCGCTCAGCGGCTTGCCTGCTGTTCCTGGACGCTGGGTTCGCGGTCGAACGCGTGGATCGCATGGGCTCCCTGCCGCTAACGGCCCGGCTTGATCTGATTCGGGCGGTCCCCTGGCTGCTGCGGCTTCCGGTGCTGGATCAGGTCTGGGCCACCAGCTGGGAAGTCCTGGTGCGCAAGCCGTGAGCGTTCACCATCCGGACGATGACGCCGCAAGCGTCCGCCCGCGCGTCAACCTCTACCTTGTGAATCCCAGCGACTGCCGGCCCTCCATGGACCGCTATGGCCGGACGCTGGAGCGCGCGCTCCGATACCTAGACCCGCCGCTGGACGTCCATACCGTCACACCGCCCCCGTGGCCGCAGCGCGACGACAACCTCTTTGGCCGCTTGGCCGAAGGCGTGGGGAAGTACCGGGTGCGTTACGCCGATTATCCGCGGCGCGTGTCCGGCGAATCGGCCACCGTGCACCACGTGGTGGATCACGCGTACGCCCACCTGGCGCCCGCACTGGGGACACGGCGCACGGTGGTGACCTGTCACGACCTGATGCTGCTGCGGATGGCCGACGGCTTCATTCCAGGAGCGGGGCCATCGCGGGTGGCGCTGCTGGCGTTTCGCTATTCGGTTCGCCATCTCTCACAGGCCGCACGCGTCGTCTGTGTCAGCCAGACGACAGCTGACGACGTGCGGCGCTTGCTGGACTGCGATCCGGCTCGGTTGCACGTGGTGCACAGCGGGGTGGCCGACCACTTTCGCGCGCCGCCGGCCGAGCGAACGGCCGAACTGCGCGAACGACTTGGGTTGCCGCACATCCCCTTGCTGCTGCACGTCGGGGGCGCCGATGCCTACAAGAACATCGAGGGCGCGCTGCGGGTGGTGCATGCGCTGCGCCATACGCACGGCGTCGACTGCGGCTTCGTCAAGGCGGGCCAGCGCCTGACCTCCGACCAGCGACAGCTCGCGCGATCCCTGGGACTGGAACCCTGGATCGTCGAAACCGGCTACGTACCCGAACCTGACCTGCCAGCGCTCTACGCGTGCTGCCAGGTCCTGCTAGCGCCGTCGCACTGGGAAGGCTTTGGCTGGCCGGCCCTGGAGGCCATGGCGTGCGGTACGCCCGCCGTCACCTCGGACTGTCCGGCATTCCGCGAGATCGCCGGGGACGCCGCCCTGCAAGCACCAGCCACGGACACACGAGGGCTGGCGACTGCGTCAGCTCGGCTATTGCAAGACGACGCAGCCCGCCAAGCGGCCCAGGCTCGCGGGCTGTCGCATGTTCAGCGCTTTCGCTGGGACCAAACCGCCCGCGAGTTGGCGGAGGTCTACGCGGCCGTGGCGGCAACCGCGTGAGCGCCGCCAGGTCCCACGCGGTATGTTTCGCCATCCCTCGCCGAGGAGGTGAACACCGCCCCATGGCTACCGGAACCATCGTGGTGACC
>JAPPFO010000236.1 GCA_028875175.1 Chloroflexota bacterium
CGGTACTCCGTCCCCGGCACCAGCGGACACGCATCGCCGCAACTCATCGTGATGCAAACATCAGCCGCGGCCACGTCGTCGGTTGTCAAAGGCGACGGCGACGCGTCGCTAATGTCAATGCCGATCTCCTGCATGGCCTGCACCGCCAGCGGATTGACACGTTCGCCTGGAGCGGTACCAGCGGACATGACGCGAATCCCGCCGCCGGCCGCTCGGAGCAGGCCCGCGGCCATCTGGCTGCGCCCGGCGTTATGTACGCAGACGAACATCACGGACGACATGGGTGGGTCGCTCTGGCGGGCTGCGGTCACGGATTCACCGATACGTCGGACTCCCTGGCACCGCCATCATAGGTGCGCTGCGAGACCGCCGAATCCGCACGTCGCCGCCCAACCTGGTCGTTGCGGACTAGTAGTGAACGACCACCTGCGTCCCGTGGTCGCAGAAGTCCCACGCCCACTGCGAGTCGTGCAACCGAAGATTCACGCAACCCGCGCTGCGCGCCGTGCCGAACTCGCCGTGCCAGTACGCGTAGTGAAACCCGATCCAGTTCTCCGTGAAGTACTGGATGTGCAACACGTCGTCCAGGTCGTAGACGGCGCTGGTACTGCCGTTGGAAATCATGCGCGCGCGCGGCACGCGGACGAAGACCCGATAGCGGCCGGCCGGGGTGAAGTCCGGATAGATGCCGGTTGACGTGGCCGCCATCCGCACCGGCTGGTCTCCGTCGAAGAACGTCACAACCTGACGCGTCAGGTCCACCGTGGCGCGGCGGTCGGCCAGCGGCCCGTATACCGGGTCCAGCGCGGCCAGGTCCACGATCGGTGCGTGTCGGGCACGCGTCGCCGGCTCGGTAGGCAAACGCAGCCGCTCCGCTTCCATCAGGCCCAGCCTCAGGTCGGTCACGCGCCCGCCGCTCTCGGACAGCACCGCTCGTTCGAACACCTGCCAGAGCCCGCCGTCGCCGACCACCGCCGGTCCCAGCGGATACCCGAACCGGTAGACCCCGCCGTTCTCGCGGTGAAACGGCCACACGGCCGGATGCACGCCCTGACCCGTCTGGGGAAAGAAGTGGGCGAACTGCCCCTCCGGCTGCGGCGCGGACGAACGGCTGACATAGGGGCGACCCAGGTTGACCGGCACGACACCCAGCGGATCGCGCGAAGTCGGCGCCAGCGCCAGCGCGCCCCGTTCGAAGTACTGCACGCGGCGGTTGCCCACGTCCAACTGCTCGGTTATCGGCCAGCCAAGGCCCTCTTCGCGGCCATATTGCAGCCACCAGGCCAGGAATGGCCCGCCCACGTGATGGCCGGTCTCGCGCAGATAGATGGCGGGAACCGGAACATCCGGGGTCGCAGGATCGGCTCGCACCACGCCCGCCCCTGCGCCCACGGCCGCGCCAATCGCCACCGAGAGGCGGCCAAGAAAGGCCCGTCGTGAACTACGGTTGTTCGTGTTCAACGCTTGGCGTGATATGGCTCCACGCTCCCCGGAGGCCGAACCTCGCCCACCGGCCTTCCCGGCGAGGTCGCAACGCCACTCGCCCTTATGTTAGGGCATCCGCGTCGGTTGGCAATCCCCGGCTAGTCGAACCTGTAGCCGTACACGCTGGCCCGCGCCGCCGTGACCCACAGGCGCACACGACGGCCACGCAGGGCAGCTACGGAATCATCCGACTCCCATTGAACCCGCGCCTTGATCGCGTCGCGTTCGATCGGCACCACCGCTTCGTGTCTGTACCCTTCCAGCGCCCCGCCAAACTCGTCCAGCACCGCCACCCGCACGTCCCCGAACTCGGCGTCCACGTTCAGGCACAGACTGTCGCCTGTTACTTCCGCCGGCTCGGTCACAAACTCCCCGCCGTCCTGCCCCGCCGTCAGCGCCGCCCAGCGGTCCCGCCCGAACTCCAGCAGGCCAATGCGGCAGCGCGCCGGCCGCATCCGGTATCGCCGGCCCGCGTGCGCGGTGCCGCGCCCCCCAAACGGCACCAGCATCCGGTCACCCACCACCAGCGGATCGTTGCTGGACGGAAACACCCACATGTCATCCCAGGCCCCCTCGGTGCCCCGGTCCAGCCATGGCGTCCGTTCCAGTCGCTGCCAGTGGTCGCCGTCGCGGCTCACCACCAGTTCCGTGTGCAGCCGCTCCACGAAGCGGTCGTAGAACTCCAGGTATCCCAGGTACCCGTTCCCGGCGGTCATCGGATACATGCTGTAGAACTCGGTATCCACCGGATCGGCATCGTCGGGCCGCATCAGGATGTCCGGTCCGGACCATTCGCGCAGGTCCGGGCTGCGCCAGCGCTCGACGCTGCGGATGCGCGGCCGCGGCGGCTCCGCCCGGCTGTCCTTGTCCATGTGCGCCCGTCGCGAAGTCAGCCAATACTCGTCGCGCCGGTCGTCGTAGATGCAATGAAATCGGTCACCCGTTTCGGTCAGGTACGGCTCGTCGTGCCACGTCCAATGCACGCCGTCCGGGCTGGTCAGCGTGAAGAACGCGTGACGCTGCGCCGCCCGATCGCGCGCGTAGATCACCATCCGGTAGCGCTCGGCCTCCGGCGCTTCCGGGTCCACGAACACCCGCGGGCTGTCCAGGTAGTTCCACGGCGCGCTCTCCCGCATCACCCAGCAGATGTTGTTCGCGCGGCTGCCCTCCCACTCGAAAAGCCCCAGGTCCGGCTTGTCCCAGGTCACGCCGTCGGTTGACGTGGCGTAGCAGACCAGCGAGACCAGCGGATGCGGACGCTCGGCATTCCAGGCCTCGTACCAGAGCTTGAAGAGCCCCGTCGCCGGGTCGTAGTGCGCCGTGCCCCATGTCACCACCGACGTGCCTTCCCACGGCTCGGTCGGCGCCAGCACCGGCGCCATCTGCACCCGCGCCGGACGGTTCCAGGTCCGGCGCATGTGCACCACCGTCTGCAGTTCCCAGGGGTGACAAA
>JAPPFO010000089.1 GCA_028875175.1 Chloroflexota bacterium
CCACTTTCATGAACGTGTAGAGGCTGCTGTCGCTGGGCAGGAAGCTCATCGAATTGCGGGCGGCCGGGCCATCGCGGTGCACGTCGAGCCCCAGGACTTCGGCGCGTCCGCGCGTCGGCCGCATCAGCCCCATGAGCAGTCGGATGGTGGTGGTTTTACCGGCGCCGTTGGGGCCGAGATAGCCGAAGATCTCACCCGAGCGGACTTCCAGGTTCAGGTCGGTAAGAGCCTCAACGTCGCCGTAGTGTTTCGTCAGACCCCAGGTCTGGATGGCGATGTCGCTCATGTGGGCCCGGATGCCCCCGCTCGCGCCCTCGGGCGGCTGTCCGGTGGGTTCTCTTGGCTTGGGCGACTCACTCTAGCAGTACGCCCTGCTGGTGCTATGTGGCAAACACTACGGCCGACGTGCGGTGTACGAAGCGTGTGCAGGCTCGGGGATTTGCGAGCCGGCTGAGGCGTGCTTAGCGAAGAGCCGCCTAGACTGCGCCATGCGTCTGGACCTGTTTCCGCTCAATACCGTCCTGTTCCCCGGCATGCGCCTGCCCCTGCACATCTTTGAGCCGCGCTACCGGGCGATGCTCGGACGCTGCATCGAGACCGAGGGCGTCTTTGGGGTTGTGCTGATTGCCGAGGGCGAAGAGGTTGGTCCGGCCGCCATCCCATACAAGATCGGTACGACAGCACGTGTCGAGAAGGTGGAGTACCTGCCGGACGGGCGCTTCAATTTGCTGGCCATAGGCGAAATGCGGTTCCGGATCGAGCGCATCGTGGCCGAGGAGCCGCACGTGGTCGGCGAGGTGGAACTGGCGCCGATGCCGGCCGACGCCACCGAGGAAACCCTGCAGGGCG
This sequence comes from Chloroflexota bacterium, assembly GCA_028875175.1. Classification (GTDB taxonomy): domain Bacteria; phylum Chloroflexota; class UBA11872; order UBA11872; family UBA11872; genus UBA11872. Next base: position 850 of record JAPPFO010000089.1, read on the forward strand.
CCGAGGACGTTCGCGAGCGGTTCGAGCGCCTGGTGACGCTGATGATCGAGATCCAGGCGGGTTACATGCCGGACTTCGAGCTGCCGGCGGATCCGTTGCAACTGGCTCATCTCATTGCGGCCGGCGTTCCCACCGGCCCCGGCAGTGCCCAGCGCCTGCTGGAGGCCGACTCACTTGCCGACCTTCTGGCCCTTGAGAGCGAGCTGCTGGACCTGCGGATCGAGCAGGCGCTGCGCCGGCTGCAAGAGAAACTGGACGCGCGACGGAATTAGGCGCCGACGCTTGCGCGGACTTCGCGTCGGAGGCCGGCCGCTACTTTCGAACAACCACCGCGTAGCCCAGCGCGCTGGGCCGGCGCTTCGAGAACTCCGGCTCTGTAGACTCGCCAGTCAGTCCGAAAGCCCGCTCGGAGTTGAGGTACGACGATGGATGACTACCCGGTTGACGTTGTAGCGGAGTATCCCGAGCGAAGCTCGCGCCTGCTGGCGCTGGCGGCGTTGCTCGGCGGCGTGATCAAGCTATTGCTTCTCCTTCCGCACCTCATCGTGCTTTCGATCCTGGGGTTCGTGGCCGGCATTGCGGCCGTGATTGGCTGGATTGCCGTGCTGGTCCTGGGCTCCTACCCGCGCGCCCTCTTCGACTTTCAGGTGGGGATCCTCCGCTGGAACCTGCGGGTGAACGCCTACTTCCTGAGCGTGACCGACCGGTACCCCCCGTTTCGGCTGGATTCCTAGACCGCGCACCTGCGTTTCCGAATCCCAACTCGTTAGCGCAAGCGCCGCGCATGGCCAACACATGCCGGCGACATTCGGTCGCGCCTTCTGACCTAACCGAGTGACGGGCTCCGCTGGCGACTGTGGACAATGATGGCCAGAGCATGAATGTCGCCGACGCCCAGACCACGGAACTGCTGGAGCTTCCAGCCGTTCTTGAGCGAGTAGCCCGCTTCGCCTCGTTCTCGGCCGCGCGGGCCGGGGTGCTGGCGCTGCGACCGGTTGCTGATCGCCAAGCCGTGAGCGCCCGGCTGGAATTGACCGCGCAAGGCCGCCAGTTCCTGGAAGTCAGCCCATCGTTCACCGTGGGCGGCGCGCGCGACGTGCGCGACCGGGCCGAACGGGCGGCGCGCGGCGCGCGGCTGGATCCCGCCGATCTGCTGGACGTGCATGACCACCTGCGCGCCACCCGCCTGGCGGTGGCGGCCGTAGGGCGACAGGCAGCCGAGCTGCCCGCGCTCTGGGCGCTGGTGGAGGCCGCTAGCGATCCGCCGGACCTGGAGGGTCGGATTTCTGCGGCCATCAACGAAGAGGCCGAGGTGCGCGATGAGGCCTCGCCGGAGTTGGAGCGGCTGCGGCGATTGCTCCAGCAGGCGCGCGGACGGCTGACACGCCTGCTGGAACGCCTGGTCCAGCAGGTTTCCGCGGACGTACTGCGAGAACGCCTGGTCACTGAGCGCCGCGGGCGGCTGACCGTGCCGGTACGGCGGGAACGGCAGCGGGACTTTCCCGGCGTGGTGCATGACGTCTCGGCCAGCGGCCTCACCGTCTTTATGGAACCACTGGCGGCCATTGAGGCGGGGAACGAGATTCGCTCCCTGGAGGTGGCCGAGCGCCAGGAAGTCGAACGCATCCTCCTCGAACTCTCGGCTGCGGTCGGGGCGGAACGGGAACGTCTGTACGCCGCCGTGCAGGCCCTGGCCGACCTTGACCGGACGCTGGCCGTGGCGCGCTATGCCGACGCCACCAACGCCATTGCGCCAGACGTGAGCGAGGACACGTCCTTTGACCTGCAAGCGGCTCGGCATCCGCTGCTGGAGACGCCCGTGCCCATTGACGTGCACCTGGACGGCGCGCAGGCGCGGGCGCTGGTGATCACCGGCGCCAATACGGGCGGCAAGACCGTGGCGCTGAAGACGGTGGGCCTGCTGGCTATGATGGCCCAGGCGGGGCTACACGTCCCGGCCGACGAGGCTCGCTTCCCCTGCTTCGACGGCATCTACGCCGACATCGGCGACCAGCAGAGCATCCTCGAATCGCTG
>JAPPFO010000234.1:0-1914 GCA_028875175.1 Chloroflexota bacterium
ACGAAAGACGGGGACGCGCGGGGCGCGGGGGACGGGCGGGTCGGGGACCCGCCCCTACGAAGGATTGGACGCGGGCGGGGGGTTTGTGGGGGATGCCTAGGGTGTGCATGCGGTGGTGGATGGCTTGGCGGGCCTGGTGGAAGGGTTCTTCGAGGTAGGCGAGGTGGTCGTGGTGGCCGTGGTGGTGGACGGCGTGGCCATCCGGGTAGTGGGTGCTGCGGTGGCGGATGTATTGCAAGCTGCCATCAATGAGGGTGAGCATGTAGCGGGCGGTTTCGTCGCTCCACATGGTCCAGTCGCCCTCCCCGGTGGTGACGTAGACGGGTGAGGTGTGGGCGAAGCGGTTGCGGTGCCAGCCGTCGTGGTGCGCGGGGGCATCGAAGTAGTTGGGGCCGCCGGTGCGGGCGGCGATCCAGGAGTCATCAGTGACGTGGAGGTCGGCGGTGAGGTCGAGGCGGCGGGCGCCAGAGACTTCGCGGGTTTCGGCGACGACTTCTCCAGCCTGGACGATCTGCAAGGAGTGGATGGGAAGAATTGACTCGGCGCAGGCGCGGACGGTGACGGTGCCGCCGCCTTCGGGCAAGCGCAGGGTGTCGCCGATGTCGTGGCCGTCGACGGTGAGTTCGAGGAGGGGGCCGCCGCTGAGGTAGGTGCGGCCGGCGGCCATGCTGCGGCACCAGGCGTCGTAGTCGAAGTCCTGGCCCTCAGGCAAACGAACGTAGGTGCGGTAGAGGCCAACGGGAACGTCGGCGGACATTTTGTCGGTGCCGCCGGCCAATGGCAGCCGGTAGCCGCCGTTGAGGTAGCGGTAGTACTCCATGTGGGGGAATTGCTGCTGGCGGAGCATTTCGACGGCGTCGACACGGCCGGTGGCGATGAGGGTGGCGGGTTCGCCGTTGGGGCTGGGCAGATGAGGGATGACGACGTGGCCGCCCTGGGCGTGGGTTGCGTCGGCCCAATGCGAGAGGGCGACTTCGAGGGAACCGCCGGCTTCGGCTTCGCCGGGGCCATCGGAGCACCAGGGCATGATGGCTTCCTTGAGGCCGAGCAAGGTGAGGTGGCCGAGGAAGTGCTGCCGGTTTTCCTGGGAGACGTAGACGATGGTGCGGCCATCATCGGAAACACGGGGGCGGCCGATGAAGTCCTCGGTGTTGGTGAAGAGGCTGCCCCACTGAGACGCGAGGACGTTGACGACGTTGAGGCCTTCGCCGGCGGCTTCGAGGTTGGCGCCGTCGCCAGAGAGAAAGTGGACGTGGGTGTCGCCGGAGTACCAGCCGCGGGCGTTGGGGTCTGACCAGCGGCGGAGGCGGAGTTCGAGCTCGCGCTGGCCGGGCTTGATTTGGAGTTCAGTACGAAGGGGTTGGTATTCGAATCCGCAAGCGGCGTCGACCTGGATTCTGCCGACGGGGAGCCAGCCCTGGCAGCGGCCATCGATGTAGGCGTAGGTGGCCTGGTCCATGCGGAGGTCGCCGCCGACGTCGGTGTGCCAGGTGTCGTGGCCGGTGTTGAGGTGGTTGTGGTGGCCGTGGGGCTGGTAGGGGACGCCTTCGGGCGAGCGGAAGTGGACGCGGCAGGGCAAGGGCTGGCCGGTGGCGTCGTCGACGACGCGGGTGTGGACCCAGTTGCGGCCCTGTTCGGCGAGGCGGAGGCGGAGGCGGGGGGAGGCGTCGAGGGGTTGGCCGCCTTCGAGGTCGGCGAGGCGGGCGGAGCCGAGTTGGTCTGAGCCGCGGGCGACGTGGATCTGGGCGGAGGGGACGCCGGCGATTTCGGTGTAGGCGGGGCTGTTGGATTCGTTGCGGGGTTCGCCGAAGCCGGCGGTGTCGGAGGCGAGGAAGGCGGCGGGGTCGCGGGTGATTGGGTGGGGGAAGGTGGCGATGCCGCGTTCGACGTTGACTTCGAGGTCGAAGGGGGCGT
>JAPPFO010000234.1:1924-2843 GCA_028875175.1 Chloroflexota bacterium
GGTTTTGGGGGTGGGGGGGGGGGTTTGTTTTGGGGGGGGGGGGCCCCGCCCGGGGGGGGGGGGGGGGGCTGGTTGGGGGGGGGGGGGGGGGGGTTGGGGGGGGGGGAAGGTGGCGATGCCGCGTTCGACGTTGACTTCGAGGTCGAAGGGGGCGTTGGCGTCGGCGGCTTCCGGAAGCTCGATGACGACGGCGCGGCGGGCGGCGCGGCGGAAGGGGTCTTCGTCGACGTGGCCGAGGCAGATGCCGCCGAGGATGATGCGGCGGTTGGCGGGTCGGAGCTCGACGTGCTGGATGGGGACGTCGGGGCGGGGGTTGCGCCAGGGCCAGAGGTAGAAGGCGTTGGCGGAGACGCCGCCGGTGACTTCGGTGAGGGCGCGACCCATCTCGCTGCGACCGGCGGTGTCGCGGGGGACGAGTTCGTCGTCAACGTCGGGCATGGCGACGAAGGGGGCGCCGGGGGAGCGGATGTCGGAGATCATGTCCTGGGCGGTGACGAGCCAGCCGATTTCGAAGCGTTCGCGGATGGGGAGCTCGGTTGTTTCGCCGTCGGCGTGGTGGATGACGTAGGTGGCGACGTGGTCGCCGGGGACGCCGCTGCGGTGGAGCTGGGGGTCGACGAGGATGTGGGCGAACACGAGGGTGTGGGCGGTTTGGCCGACGTCGATGCGGACGGAGGCGGTGTGGCCGCCATCGCCGAGGAGGGGGAGTTGGGCGGCGTCGGGGTCGCCGATGTGGAAGGGGACGCCGCGGTAGGCCTGGGGGCCGAGGGTGTCGGCGCCGTTGGGGCCGAGGAGGTCGGCGGAGGCGTTGCTGAGGGCGGTGAGGTTGAGGGGCTGGTAGTCGGACATCGCGCGCTCCGCGTGGGTGGTTGGAGGACGGCCGGTGAGGGGATGGTGGGGTGTGGCGGCGGGGGCGTCA
>JAPPFO010000139.1 GCA_028875175.1 Chloroflexota bacterium
CATAGATGAGCCGTGCGTTCCAAAACAAAGACCTGCAGGACTTCCGGGAGCGGTTCCTCGGCGGTCCACCGCGCGACTCGGTCGATGGGCGTATGCAGCCCCAGATGGAACGGCCGACCGTGGAGTCGCTCCGAGCCCAGCCGCGTCACGGTGGGGGCATCGTCCCGAACGGTTACCGCCGTCACGTCGCCGTAGTCGAAAGAAAGGACGCTGACGTCCAGTTCCTGACCGGCGCCCAGCGCCTGGGCCGCGGCGCTGAGTGCGGCGCCGCGCGAAACCTGGGGCGCTCGGCTGACCGACAGCGGGACCACGCGGTCGGCGGCGAGGCCGCGCCGCACCGCGCGCGCCGCATTTTGCAACGCGGCCAGCGGCGTCCCCATGTCCAGCGGTTCGTCCGGCGAGCCGCCGTGGGTCTGAAAAACCGTGGTGGGGAGCGCGCTTTGCAGACGCTCACAGGCCGCGGCGTCGGGTAGACCGCTGTACAGCACGACGACGCGCGGGAGGTAGCCGGATTCGTGACCGGCCAGCCCCCCAACCAGCAGGTCAACCACGTAGTCCAGGCTCTCGCCGCTGTCGTCGCCGGCCAGGGCTACCACGATGATGTCGGGCATCTGCGAGACGATCACCTCCAGCGCCGCGGGACCGTCCACGCGCTCGCGGAAGGCTCGAACGGCGGTCGCGGCCTGACCGATCGGCTCCAGGCCGGCTTCGGCCAGCGTGCGGGTCAGTTCCTCCTGATCGCGCTGTCCAAGGTTGGCCATCAGGAACACCGTGGGACCGCCAACCACGTCGTCGCCGGTCACGGCCGCAATCGGGGGCGCGCGTTCGGCCGGAGGCGCGTCGTGAGGCGGTTGCGGAAAGGCAAAGCTACCGGCGCGCGCACGCGCGTCGGCCAGTGCGCCTTCGAAGGCTGGCGTTAGATCGAAGAGCGGCGCGTCCAACGTGGAAGGCGCCGCGCCCACGGCCAGGATCCGGTAGCCGCCCGGACCGCGCGTGAAGATGCCGGCCCTGGCGCAGGGCCCCAGGTCCATCACCATCACGCGTTCGGCTGGATTCGAATTCACGTGCATCGCGGCAGGCGTCGCATACTGGTGTCAGTATGAACCAGGCTCGACGAATTCGCGCTGCTCGGCGGCCGGCCGCCATCGGCCGGGTCGATCCATGAAGTCGATCTCGTTCCAGTGGACGCCCGGCGTGGAGAGCTGGGAAGCCGAGACGGTCGTCTCCACCATCGCGCACCTGCAGGAAGTGGCCCTGGTGCTGGGCCAGCGGGCCGGGTTCAGCGTCGAGCGCGGGCAACTGCGTCCGTTCGGCACCTGGGTGATTCCCCAGCTTCCCCGCGGATCCCCCTACTGGAGCACGCTCTGGTACGTGGAAAAGAGCCTCGACAAGGACAACGGCCAAATCGTCGGGCCTCGTTACATCCGTACGTTCGAGCAGGAACCCTGGCAGCAGGCCGGACCGCACTACGACGTGGCCATCCTGGACCAGGATCTGCGCGACGATCCCGAGCACAACATTTCGCCGCAGAGCGATCCGCACGTCTTCGCCAGTTGCCGGCCGGACCTGGCCGCGGTGCTGTCAGTGCACCGTCTGCGCGCCATCACCCAGGCCTCGCAGCGGCAGACGGCCTTGCGGCGGCTGGCCATCAACGCCTTTGGCCAGGTGCTGGAACTACCCGCCGCGGACCGTCAGACCAACGTTGAGATGGCGCTCGGCAGGTTGAGCTGTCTCAATCGCTGCGCCCTGCGTTTCGCGCCTGACGTAGGACAGTTGCTGGACTTCGCTCATGACGAACACGAAACCCGCACGATCTTCTGCGCCGAATGCACCGCTGACCTGCTGAACCACGTCATCCGCACGCACTTCCACCCAAACTAGGTGCCGCACCGCAGCCGATATCTGCTATCCAAGGATCCGCAGCGAGCGGTTCGGGACGCACCGTGGGGCGTCCGGTGGCGTGGCGGCGGGCCGGTGTTGCGCCGGTGACCCGCGCGTAACGGTCTAGCCAGGCCGCCGTTGCGAGTTGTGCGGGTATATTTACATAACTGCCGCCCCGCTATTGTCTTCGGAGTTGAGATGCGCAAGCTAGTCCTTGGATTGGTCATGGCGATGGTCGTGTTTGCTCTGGCTGCGCCGGTCCACGCCCTTGAGTGCGACGGCATCTGGCTGAATGACGGCTGCCTGTTCACGAAAACCGGCGGCGATACGCCCAATGTGCCCGACGACGGCTATGCCGTGACCAACGCCGGCGGCGTGCCGATGTGGGACTTCGTGCGCGACAAGGACCTCCAGGCGCTGGGCTACCCGATCAGCGGACGTTGGGTGGAGGGCCCCTTCACGCTGCAGGCCTTCCAGAAGGTGATCCTGCAATGGGACTCGGTGAACCGGCAGATGAACTGGTTCAACACGCTCGACGCGCTGGCCAACCGGTATCCGCAGGTCCAACTGCCGAATGTCCCGCCGCATCAGACCCTGCCTGAAGATCAAGGCGTGACGGACTTCGCGGTGATCGTCCAGAACCACCTGGCGCTGCTGGACGCGAATTCGAAAATCAAGGCGGAGTTTCTGGCCGAGCCCAACTGGCTGAATCTCTACGGACTGCCCATTCGCTACGAGGAACGGGAAGTCAACGGGAATCCTCAAGGCCTCCAACTGCTGCGCGCCCAGCGGATCGTGTTCGAGGTTTGGAACGTGCCCGCACCGGGGACTGCTTTGGGCGCGGTGGGCCGCCAGAACGTGCCCGATAAGGTGAAGAAGCTGAGCAACGTCATCATTCCGGACGCGGCCAAGCCGCCCGTTCTGGCC
>JAPPFO010000230.1 GCA_028875175.1 Chloroflexota bacterium
CGATTTCGGGCGAAGACGCCCGAATCTGCCTCTCCCCTTGGAGAGGGTGAAGAGCCGCGGCGCCAGCGGTTGGTGCTGCTTCGGATGATGGTTGCTGGCGCGGGCGCCTCGACCGGAAGACCCCTCACCCCAACCCTCTCCCCCAGGAGAGGGATTAAAGCAGGCGCTGACCTAACGAGCTTGAAGCGCGGCTAGATGCCGGGGCGGTCAAGGGGCGGTGGAGCCGTTGGTGGGGGTGGTGGAGTCGTGGGGTGTGGGGTCGCCGACGTCGGGCCAGCGTTCGTCGGGGGCGGGGGTTTGGCCGGTGGTGAGGTAGATGACGCGTTCGGCGATGTTGGTGGCGCGGTCGCCGATGCGTTCGAGGTTGTGCGAGACCCAGGTGAGCCAGGTGGCGCGCTGGATGTTGCGCGGATCCTCGAACATGTAGGTCAACAGCTCGCGATAGACCTGGTCGTTGAGCTGATCGACCTCGTCGTCCGTGTGCCAGACCCGGCGCGCGAGAGCAGCGTCGCGCTCGTTTAGGGCGGTGAGACTGTCGCGCAACATGCCGATTGAGATGTCGGCCATGCGGGGAATGTCGATCAGCGGCTTGAGTGGGGGTTCGTCGCCCATGCGGATGCTGATCTTGGCAATGCCCTCGGCGTAGTCGCCCATGCGCTCGAGCTCCGAGCCGACCTGCATGCCGGTGATGAGCGCGCGCAGATCGCTGGCCATGGGCTGCTGCCGGGCGATGATGTCAATGCAGAGTTCCTCGAGCGCCAGGTACCGATCGTCGATTTCGTCGTCTTCGTCGACGATTCGGCGCGCCAACTCGACGTCGCGCGTCCGGAGCGACTCGATCGAGCGCTTGATGGCCTTCTCCACCATGCTGCCGATGAGCAGGAGCTCGTCGTGGACCTGCTGGAGCTGGCTTTCGTATTCGGTGCGCGGTGACATTAGTAATCCCTCACCTTAATCCTCTCCCAACGGAGACCCTTGCGGAACCCGAAGCTGGGTGCCCGGAAGGCCCCTCACCGATTTCCGCCGGGGACGGCGGAATCTGCCTCTCCCCCAGGAGAGGGTGAAGATCGGCCTCGCCTTGATTGAATTGAGACCGAACACCGTTGCTATCCCCGGGGCGGGAGTAAGAGCGGTCGCGCCTTGGAGGACGAGCTGGCGTATTGCATAGGTCTCTCAAGGGAGAGGGAGGAAGAAGCTGCCCCGGCGAGGGCCAGGCGAGTTCTGCAGAGGACTCCCAGGAGTCGGCGACGAGCGGCTCCGCCTTCGAGGACGAAGGGCGTTTTGCGAAGGTCTCCCACGAGGTGCAGGTGCTGTGGCTTTCGCATTCGGTTCGTGGCGACATGGCCTCCTCTGTCCTAGCCGAACCGGCCGGTGATGTAGGCCTCGGTGCGCGGGTCGGTGGGGGTGGTGAAGAGCTTTTGGGTGTCGTTGACCTCGACGAGGACTCCGGCCCCGGATTCGGCCACCGTGAAGAAGGCGGTGCGGTCGGAGATGCGGGCGGCCTGCTGCATGTTGTGGGTGACGATGATGATGGTGAGTTGCTCGCGGAGCTCGCGGATCAGGTCCTCGATGCGGGTGGTGGCGATGGGGTCGAGGGCGGAGCAGGGCTCGTCCATCAGCAGCACGTCGGGCTGGACGGCCAGGGCGCGGGCGATGCAGAGGCGTTGCTGCTGGCCGCCGGAGAGCGCGAGGCCGCTCTTCTTGAGATCGTCCTTGACCTCGTCCCAGAGGGCGGCGCGCTTGAGGGAGGTCTCGACGATCTCGTCCATGTCGCCCTTGTAGCCGTTGACGCGGGGGCCGTAGGCCACGTTCTCGTAGATGGACTTGGGGAACGGGTTGGGCTTCTGGAAGACCATGCCGACCTGGCGGCGGACCTCGACCGGGTCGACCGCGCGGTCGTAGATGTCACGGTTTCGAAAGACGACGGAGCCTTCAAGCCGGGCGGTGGGAATGAGCTCGTTCATGCGGTTGAAGCAGCGCAGGAAGGTGCTCTTGCCGCAGCCGGAGGGGCCAATGATGGCGGTGACCTCGCGCGGCCGGACGTCACAGTTGACGTTCTCCAGCACGTATGCGCTGCCGTACCAGAAGTTGAGGCTGCGAGTCATCAGGATTGCGTCGGTCTGCCCGTTCTCCGACGGCGTGGCTACCGCATCCGCGGGTTGCGCATCGATGCGCAGGTTGATCACTGAAGCCTCCTCTGCATGCGGTACCGGAGATAGACGGCGAGGGAATTGGCGGTCAGGAGCACGACCAGCAGGACGACGATGCCGCCGGCGGCCAGGCTGTGGAACTCCTTCTGGGGCAGCGACACCCAGTTGAAGATCTGGATGGGCAACACGGTGAAGATGTCCAGGGGCCCGTTGGGGTCGAAGGCGACGTAGGTGAGCGCTCCGATGGTGATGAGGGGGGCGGTTTCGCCGATGGCGCGGGCGAGGGCGAGGATGGTGCCAGTGAGGATGCCGCCGGCGGCGGACGGAAGCACGGTCTGGCGGACCATCTGCCAGCGGGTGGCACCGAGGGCATAGGAACCCTCGCGCAGGGAGTCCGGCACGGCGCGGATGGCTTCACGGGAAGCCACGATGATGAGCGGGAGGATCAGCAGCGCCATCGTCATGGAGCCGGCCAGCACGACGCGTCCGAGCTCGAGCCAGCGCACGAAGAGACCGAGGCCCAGCAGGCCGTAGACGATGCTGGGGACGCCGGCGAGGTTGGCGATGTTGAGCTGGATGAAGCGCGTGAGCCAGTTGTCGGGCGCATATTCCTCGAGGTAGATGGCGGCGCCGACGCCGAGCGGGAAGGCGATGATGGCGGTGAAGGCGAGCATCCAGAGGCTGCCCAGCAAGGCGGAGCGCAGGCCGGCGTTGTCGGCGATGCGCGAGGGGTAGTTGGAGAGGAAGTGCCAGTCCACTTCGCGGACGCCGTCCGTGAAGATGTCGAACAGCAGGGCGCCGAGCATGACCAGACCCATGAGGGTCGAGACGACGGCGAGGCCGTAGAAGAGCCAGCCGGACCAGCGGCGGCGGGCCTGGCTGGGACGCCAGACGTTGGCGGCAGGGACGGCATCAGCCTGGGCGCTCATTCGTAGGCCTCCCGATAGCGGCGGACGAGCAGATCGCTGAGGAGGTTCATGACGAGGGTCATGACGAAGAGCAGAGTGCCTACCGCGAAGATGGTGCGGAACTCGATGCCGCCCTGCGGGGTGTCGCCAAGGCTGACCTGGACGATGTAGGCGGTCATGGTTTCCATGGACCGGAGCAGGTCGAAGCCCATCTGGGGCTGCAGGCCGGCGGCGATGGCGACGATCATGGTTTCGCCGATGGCGCGTGAGATCGAGAGGATGACGGCGGCGAGGATGCCGGACAGCGCGCCCGGGACGACCACGCGGCTGACGACTTCGAACCTGGTTGCGCCGAGCGCAAAGGCGCCTTCGCGAAGGTCGCGCGGGACGGCGCGGAGGGCGTCCTCGCTGATGGAGGCCATCATCGGGAGGATCATGAAGCCCATGACGATGCCGGCGCTGGCGACGTTGAAGATCTGGGTCTGGGGAAAGATGTCTCGAAGGATTGGCGTAACGAATTGCAGGGCGAAGTAGCCGTAGACGACGGTGGGGATTCCGGCCAGGACTTCGAGGACGGGCTTTACCATGCTGCGCAGGCGGGCCGGGGCGAATTCGCTGAGGAAGATGGCAGTCAATAGCCCGATTGGCACGGCCACGACGATGGCGACCAGGGCCACCACGATGGTGCCGTTGACGAGGGGGAGGACGCCGAAGCTCTTGGAGGCGAAGAGGGGGGTCCAGCGGGTGCCGGTGAGGAAGTCGACGATGGGGACTTCGCCGAAGAACTGGATCGTCTCGCCGAGGAGGGTGATGACGATGCCTGTGGTGGTGAGGACGGAGATGAGGGCGCAGAGGAAGAGCACGGCGTGGACGCTGCGCTCGACGAACTTGCGGCGGAGGGAGTCGCGGCGGGAGCGGGCGAAGTCAAGACCAGCAGGTTCGGAAGCGGCCGCGTCAGCCGTGGGATGGGCGCGCGGCACTGATTTGACGTTATTCAAAGCGTCTCTCCATTGAGACACCATTGAGTTACCTGGGGATGGTTGCCCGGAAGACCCCTCACCGGTTTCGGCCGAAGACGGCCGAACCTGCCTCTCCCCCAGGAGAGGGTGAAGAGCCGCGACGCCTTAGAGCTTGATCGGCGTTTTGCAAAGGTCTCTGACGAGAGCCACGGGGCGCCATGAGCGGCGGCGGGCGTTGCACGCGGCAACCTCTGGACCTTGCCGCGTGCGAGGCGTGGGTACGGAATGCTAGGCGCCCGCTTTCCAGGCTTGTAGCACCGAATTGGGAGTGTCGGTGACGCCATCCAGGGCGGAGACGGTGCCGGTTTTGCGGGTGGTGAAGCGCTGGAGGGCGAGGTCGTACATCTCGGCGGGCAGCGGGACGTAGCCGACATCGCCGACGAGGTTGGCGGCGTTCTTGAGGTAGAACTCCACGAAGGTCTGGACCTCGGGCCGCTCGGCGGCGACGGTGCTGACGTAGATGAAGATCACGCGTGAGAGCGGCGCGTATTTGCCGCTGAGGATGTTCTCCGTGGTGGGGAAGACCGGGCCGGCGCCGCCATCGACCTGGAGGGCCTTGAGGACTTCGGCGTTCTGCTCGTAGTAGGCGATGCCGAAGAAGCCGACGGCGCCAGCGTCGCCGGAGACGCCCTGGACGAGGACGTTGTCGTCTTCGCTGGGGGTGAAGTCGCCGCGGCTGGCGCCCTCCTCACCATTAATGGCCTTGGTGAAGTAGTCGTAGGTGCCGGAGTCGGTGCCGGGGCCGTAGAGCAAGAGCGGCTCGTTGGGCAAGCCTTCGCGAACCTGGGACCAGTTCATGACCTGGCCTTCGGACTCGGGCGCCCACAGTTTTCTGAGTTCGTCGGTGGTGATGCTGTCGCCGATCCAGTCATTCTGCTGGTTGACGACGACGGCGATGCCGTCGATGGCGACGGGGAGCTCGATGTAGCCGATGCCGTGCTCGTCGCAGACAGCCGCCTCGCCGGACTTGATGAAGCGCGAGGCGTCGGAGATGTCGGTTTCCTCGGCACAGAACTTCTTGAATCCGCCGCCGGTGCCGGAGACGCCGACCGGAACGCGGACGTCGGAGAACTGCTTTTGAAACTCCTCGGCTACGGCCTGGGAGATGGGGCCGACGGTGCTGGAACCGTCCACGAGGATGGTGCCGGAGATGGGGCCGTCGGGCGGGGTGACCTGGACCATGGTGGGCCCGGCGGCGCTGGCTGGGGCCTCCGCCTGGGTGTCGGCCGGCGACTCGCCGCAGGCGGCCAGGACGGCGGCAGCGGCGGCCGCCAGGGATCCGAATCCGGCGGCGCGCAACATGCGCCGGCGGCTGATTGGGCTCAAGGGTTGGATTGCCTCCCTAAAGAGAGACCTCTGCATAACCTCAGGGATGGTTGCGCGGAAGACCCCTCACCGGTTTCGGCCGAAGACGGCCGAACCTGCCTCTCCCCTTGGAGAGGGTGAAGAGCAGCGCCGCCCGCGCGGACGAGGCGGGGTCTTGCAAGGGTCTGCAGAGGGAGTGGAGAAAGAGCGGCCCCGCTTGCGAGGTCGAGGCGGGGTTATGCAACGGTTTCCAAATGCGGTGCGGTCAGAGTCGACCGACTAGACGTTAGGGGGCGCGCGTCAACAGGCGGCGCAGGAGTCTTAACTGGCGTTTAACGCTGAACTAGCGGTCGGTGAACGTGGCGGGGGACTTCGGTGAGCGGGAGGGCGACGCTGAAGGTGGCGCCGCGGCCGAGGCCGGGGGATTCGGCCCAGATGCGGCCGCCGTGCTGGCGGACGGTGTGGCGGGCGATGGAGAGGCCCAGGCCGGCGCCGGCGCCGCTGCGGGAGGGATCGGCCTTGTAGAAGCGTTCGAAGACGCGGTCGAGTTCGTCAAGAGCGAGGCCGGCGCCGGAATCGCGCACGCTGACGATGGCTTCACTGTCGCGCCGCTCGGTTGACACCTGAATCGAGCCGGAGGGCGGGGTGAACTTGATGGCGTTGTGGACGAGGCTCATGACGACGCGGGCGGTGCGGTCGGCGTCGGCGTGGACTAAAAGAGGTTCACCGTCGGCGGCAAGTTCCAAGGTGACCTCGTGGCGAGCAGCCTGGGCGCGGAGGCGGTCGACAGCCGGCGAGACGACCTGATTGAGATCCACGGTGGCCAGATCCAGATCGGCCATGCCGGATTCGATGCGGGCCAAGTCCAGGAGCTCGGCAATCATCTGGCTCATGCGTTCGACTTCGACCTCGATGCCGTGGAGGAATTCGGCGCGGGTGGCGGGGTCGTCGGCGGCGCCGTCTTGCAGGGTCTCGACCAGCGCGCGGAGGGCCGAGAGGGGGGTGCGCAGCTCGTGGGAGACGTTGGCGACGAAGTCGCGGCGGACGGTTTCGGTGTGGCGGAGGTCGGTTAGGTCGCGGAGTAGGACCAGGCGCTGACGGAGGCCGGGGAGGCCAAGGGGCACGGCGATGGCGTGGACTTCGCGCTCGGTGGCGCCGACGGTCAGGAGGCGGGCGGCGGGTTGTTCGGTAGACGTGGGCGCGAGGATGAACTCGACCAAGTCGTTGTCGCGCAAGGCGTCAGCCAGTGAGGCGTGGCCTTCCATTCGGGGGCGAACATCCAGCATGTCGGCGGCCGCCTGATTGACGAGGCTGACGGTGTCGTCGGCCTCGACGATGACGACGCCGTCGGTCATGGAGGCGAGGACAGTTTCCAGGCGGGCGTGGTCGTGTTCCAAGGCTCGGGATTCTGCTTGGAGGGCGTCAGTGGTGTCGGATATCGCGCGAGACAGGTCGTTGACTTCGGGGCCGCCGGTGCGGGGGAAGGGCTCGGGGCCCTCGGGGGAGAGGAGGCTCTCGGTGGAGCGTGTGACCTGACGGAGCGCTCGGACTTCGCGGTTCATCAAGCAGGCGGTCAGACCAGAGGCCAGCATCCCACCGAGAACAGCGGCGGCGATCAGGGGGCCAGCGAGTTCGCCCCGCGCTTCGGCTTCAGTTCCAATGGCCAGCACAATGCCGGCAAGGAGCACGGCGATCAGCACCCCAGCTGCCGCCGCAACGGCAGCGCGGGCGCGCAGGCCCCCGGCCGGACGCATCAGCCGACGAACCGGTAGCCGACGCCGCGGACGGTCTCGATGCGGGTGGGGTTGGAGGGGTCGTCTTCGATCTTGCGGCGGATGCCGCGGACGTGGACGGGGACGGTGCGGGTGTCGCGGGTGAAGGCGTCGCCCCAGACGTGTTCGAGCAGTTGCTCGGCGGAGTAGACGCGTTCGCGGTTGCGCATGAGGAATTCGAGCAGGTCGAATTCCCTGGGTTTGAGGCGGATGGGCTGGTCGCGGACGGTGACCTGGCGGGTGGCGCGGGAGAGGGTGAGGTCGCCGGCTTCGATGGTGTCGCGGGACGGGGCGCCGGCGTGGCGGATTTCTTCCTGGAGCAGCTCGCGGCGACGGAGCATGGCTTTGACGCGCGCGATGAGTTCGCGCATGGAGAAGGGCTTGGTCATGTAGTCGTCGGCGCCGATTTCGAGGCCGACGACGCGGTCGATTTCGTCGTCGCGGGCGGTGAGCATGAGGACCGGGACCGCGCTGGTGCGGCGGATTTGTCGGCAGACCTCGAAGCCGTCCATGCCGGGGAGCATGAGGTCGAGCACGACCATGTCGGGCCGGGTGGCGTTGGCGAGGTCGAGGGCGCGCTCGCCGTCGGAAGCGGTTTCGACGTCGTAGCCCTGGCGGCGGAGGTTGTAGGCGATGGTGCGGGCCAGGCTTGCTTCGTCCTCGACGATCAGGACCCGGGCCACTGTGGTTCTCCGCGCGCGCCCGGCGGTCGGGCGGGCTGCCTGCGGGTGTCAACTATACGAAGGCCAGGAAAGCGGAGACGTCGGGTCGCTCGCGTTGTTCAACGCTGGTTAATCGAGGAGGCGCTGGGCTAAAGGCGGGTAGTTCGAGAAGAGACATGTGCGCAATCCGTGGGAAGTTGCCCGGAAGACCCGTCACCGGTATCGGCCGGGGACGGCCGAACCCCGGATCGAGTCCGGGGCAGGCTCTGCGTCTCCCCTTGGAGAGGGTGAAGCGGGGCGGCCCCGCGGAAGGTGGTCGACTTCGGCTTGGCTGGTTCACCGAGGCAGCCACCCTCACCCCAGCCCTCTCCCTCAAGGGAGAGGGAGAAAGAGCCGCGTCTCACGAGAGGAGATTGATCCTGGCCCGAGCCGCGTCGTGGCCGGAGTGGGTGCTCGGAAGACCCCTCACCGAATTCGGCCGAAGACGGCCGATTCTGCCTCTCCCCTCGGAGAGGGTGAAGAACGGCGTCCCCTGAATTGGATTGAGACCGAACACAGTTGCAATCCCCCGGGACGGGAGTAGGGGCAGTCGTGCCTTGGACGACGAGGGGCGTTATGCAAAGGTCTCCTCAAGGGAGAGGGAGCAAGAGGCGGCCCTGGCGAGGGCCAGGTGAGTTTTGCAAAGGTCTCCCCGGAGAGGGATGAAGAAGCGGCTGCACAGTTGAGGGCTTAGGGAGTTTGGCAAGGGTCTCAAGAGGCCGGAGTGCTGGGCCGAACTGACGACAGCGAAAACTGCCATACTCCCAGGACTTTGCCGGCTGGAGACTTTGCGTGTCCCACGCTGCCGCCGACATTCGCCTGAGCCGCTTCAATCCTCTGCCGCGGATCCTGGCCTTTGACGACTTTGACGATGGGCTGCACGGGTGGTGCGAGCTGGTTGGGAATCACAACGGGGATCTGAACGAGCTGCAGCCGGTGTTCAGCGACATGCGGCCGGCGCAGCTGAGCACCTGCACTTTTTTCGACCTGGGGACGCATGGGGCGGTGGACGGGACGTATTCGATGAAGCTGGCGACGCGTCCGCGGAAGTTCCACCAGGCGGTGGCGATCAAGCGGCTGACGTCGGCGGCGGACGGGCTGGTGCAGTTCGAGGCCTGGTTCACCTACAAGGCGGAGCAGACGTTTGGGGCCAAGGACCCCGGGGCTCGGGCGTGGGACGGGAACTACCACCCGTCGGAGGCGCACTTCGGGTCGTTCACGCTGTGGAACGACATTTGCGAGGGGACGGAACCGAGAGACCGCTATCACGCGGCGCTGCGGTACGAGAACACGAACGAAGAGGGCGAGTTCACGCAGCGTTGGCTGTATAAGACGGGGCTGCACCCGACAACGCGGATGCTGCGGGAAGGGTTCGATTCGAACCAGAACGACGTGCACGTGGCGAAGCCGGACATGTGGGCGCCGATACCGGGGGGCGATCAGCAGCTGTGCTTCAACGAGGTACCCACCAAAGTGAACTGGCACTACCTGCGCTGGCTGTTCGACCTGTCGACGCGGCGGAATACAGAGTTGCAGGTGAATGATCTGACGATGGATCTGCGGGAGATTCCGGTGCTGCGGTTCGAGGAGGGGTACTGGGGCATCAACCGGCTGTTGAACCTTTGCATGGACGTGCGGACAACGAGCAACGTGCGGAATTTCCTGTACCTGGACTCCGTCGTGATCTCGGCGGACTGGTAGGCAGCAATGCGGCATTCGTTTACCGCGGTTATCGAGAAGAACGCGACGTTTCATGAGGATTTCGAGACGGAGCCGTATGAGTGCGCGTGGGCTTCGGAGGCGCGGTGGTTCATTCACGTGGCGGAGCTGGAGGGCGACGGAGCGAGCCTGAGCGCGAGGGTGCAGGTTTCGCCGGATGGGCTGTTCTGGTGTGATGACGGGTCGGCGTTCGAGACGATTTCGGCGCCGGGGATGTATTCGCTGGCGGTGCGGGACTTTGGTGGGTGGTTGCGGCTGGATTGCGGGCTGGACGGGGAGGGTTCGAGGGTGCGGTTGATGATCTACCTGGTGTTGAAGGAATAGACGGCGGGTCCCGTGTTTGCGTGTTCGACGCATCCCGACATCCAGCCCGAGGGCACCCACAAGGGGCGCCCCTACCGGAAACTCGCCGGTGCATTCAGTGGAACGGAGTTGGGGTGAACCGCAGAGGTCGAAGCCGATGAGAGCCGTCGTGTATGACGAGGTGGGTGGACCGGAAGTTCTGCACCTGGCGGACGTGCCGACGCCCGAGCCTGGCGAGGACGAGGTGCTGGTGCGGGTGCTGGCGGTGGCGGTGGATTTCATCCAGTTGCACATTCGGCATGGGGGATCGGGGCGGATCGGGTCGCCGAAGGAGCCAGCGTATGGGCTGGCGCCGCTGCCGCGGATTCCGGGCGGGACAGCCTGCGTGGAAGTCGTGGAGTGCGGCTCGGCGGTGACGGGGGTTCAAGTCGGCGAGCGGCACCTGGTGGGGGGCCTGCGGCCCGGGTCGTACGTGGAATACGGGGTGGTCTCGGCCGGCAGTCTTTCGCTGGGAACTCCGGACGCGCCGGGGCCCTCCGCGATACCCGCGAATCTCGGCCCCGTGGAGGCCGCGGCGTTCGACTATGCGCCGGTGGCGTATCACACGCTGCAGGTGGCGGCGGGGCTGACGGCGGGCGAGACGGTGCTGATTCACTCGGCGGCGGGCGGGACCGGCGTGCTGGCGGTGCAGCTGGCGAAGCACTTCGGCGCGACGGTGATCGGCGTGGCGAGCAGCGACGAGAAGCTGGAGGTGGTGGAGTCGCTTGGGGCCGACCACACGATCAACTCGCGGACCGCCGACGTGATCGAGGAAACGCTGCGCCTGACAGGCGGCGAGGGCGTGGACGTGGTCTGGGACCCGGTAGGCGGCGATGTCTTCGAGCAAAGCCCGCGTGCGATGGCCGAGGGCGGGCGGTTGGTGAGCCTGGGGTCGAACTCGTTTACGGGGTCGGGCACGGTGGAGTTCTGGTCGTTCTGGGTGAAGAACCTGCGGCTGATCGGCTGGGGCGGTCAGAGCAACGCGGATGCGCACGCGCCGGAGATCATGCGGGAGCTGATTGAGCTGGCCGAGGCGGGGCGGTTGCGGCCGCTGGTGGGTGGGACGTATCCGTTCGCGGATGCGGCGGCGGCGCATGCGGCGATCGAGGCGCGGAAGCCGACTGGGAAGGTTGTGCTGGTGCCGTAAGTGGCTTTCGCGAAACTGTGGGGAGTGGTTGCCCGGTAAGCCCTCACACCCGAATCGAGTCTGGGGCAGGCTCCAGCCCTCTCCCAGAGGAGACATTGGCGTAACCCGACGCTGGTCGCCCGGAAGACCCCTCACCGATTTCCGGCGAAGACGCCGGAATCTGCCTCTCCCCTCGGTGAGGGTGAAGAGCGCCACGCCACTTGGCGATCGGAGTCCGACTGCGGGTGGTGGCGCGTCCATCGAGACCGGAGGCTCCCGAACCTTCAAGCGCGAGGGCTGTTCTGCAGGGGTCACCGTAAGCGGAGACGGCGAGGCCAAGAACTGCGGCACCGGTACGGCAGTCGCCGGTGGTTTCGGATGACTTATAGCGAGTTTAGACAGTTTATGGTTTGGAGATAAACTCACTAAACTTTGTATACAATCTCGCATGGATCCGATTCTCAATCCGTACGCTCCAGGGGCAGGCACGCGTCCGCCGGAGTTGGCGGGGCGCGACGAAGTGCTGGAGACGGCGCGCATCGCGCTGGCTCGGACTCGGGTGGGCCGTCCGAGCAAGAGCACATTGATGGTCGGGCTGCGGGGCGTAGGCAAGACGGTCCTGCTGGACCGGATGCGGGAAGACGCCGAAGCGCAGGGAATGCATGCGCTGGCCGTGGAGGCGCCCGAGAACCGCTCGTTGCCGTCCATCCTGGCGCCGCAACTGCGCCAGGCCTTGCTTCGGCTCTCCCGCAAGGAAGCCGCACGGCATCTGGCACAACGCGGACTGCGGGCGCTGGCGGGGTTCGCCTCCGCGCTGAAGGTGAAATACCAGGACATCGAGGTCGGTCTGGACCTGGAACCCGAGCCGGGGCTGGCCGACAACGGGGACCTGGAGACCGACTTGCAGGACCTCTTGCAGGCCGTAGGCGAGGCGGCTAAGGCGGACGGGAACTGCGTGGCGCTGTTTATCGACGAACTTCAATACGTGGAAGAGGACCAGCTCGCAGCCCTGATCACGGCGCTTCACCGAGCAGCCCAGCGTCAACTTCCCGTCACGGTGATCGGCGCCGGGCTGCCGCAGGTGCGAGGGCGGATGGGTCGGGCCAAGACGTACGCCGAGCGCCTGTTCGAGTTTCCCGAGATCGGCGCTCTATCGTCCGACGACGCCAGGCGCGCCATAGAAAGGCCAGTCGAAATCGAAGGCGTGGCTATCGAGCCGGCCGCCCTGGACCTAATCGTCAACAAGACGCAGGGCTACCCATACTTCCTGCAGGAGTGGGGCAAGCAGACGTGGGACGTTGCCGAGAGGTCGCCAATCACAGCGGCCGACGTTGAAGAAGCATCAGTGCTTGCCGTTGCCGGACTCGATCAGAGTTTCTTCCTGGTGAGGTTCGACCGGCTGACTCCATCGGAGAAGCGTTACTTACGGGCGATGGCGGAGCTTGGGCCTGGACCGCACCGTTCCGGTGGCGTCGCCGACGTGCTGGGGCGGCGCGCGACTTCACTAGGTCCCACTCGGAGCCAACTGATCAACAAGGGCATGGTCTGGAGTCCGAGCTACGGCGATACCGCCTTTACCGTGCCGATGTTTGACGAATTCATGCGGCGGATCATGCCGCGATCTTCCTGGCAACAGGCCTGAGCGTGTCTCGGATAGGCGCAGGACGTTACCGCGTAGTCCAGCCTGACAAGAGGTTGGACGCAGGCAGCTTCAGACGGTGCCGTCGATGATGATGTCGAGGAGGGTTGGGCCGGGGTGGTTGAGGGCCTGGGTTAGGGCGGGGGCGATGCGGGTTGGGTCGTCGATGCGTTCGGATGGGACGTTCATGGCCTGGGCGATGGCGGCGAGGTCAAAGGGTTGGTTGAGGTCCATGCCGAGGTACTGGCTGGGGCGGTCGGGCTCGTGGAGGACGTCGGCGAACCAGCGGCGCAGGTTGAGCTTGAGGACACGGTAGCCGGCGTTGTTGCAGATGCAGTAGACGATCGGGATCCGGTAGGCGGCGGCGGTCCAGAGGGCCTGGACGGTGAGCATGGCGCTGCCGTCGCCGATGACGGCGACGACGCGCTGGTCGGGCGCGGCTAGGGCCACGCCGAGCGCTCCGCCCATGCCCCAGCCGATGGCGCCGCCGGCGCGTTCGGCCTGGACGCGGCGGCGATGGTCGAAGGTGACGGCGGCGTGGAGGTCGGGGCGGCAGGAGATGCTGTCGTCGACGACGATGACGTCGGTGGGCAGGCCCTCGGCCAGGGCGGCCATCATGGCCGTGGAGGGCATGGGGCGGGCGTCGTCCGATTCCGGCGGCGAGGCGCGGCGGCCGGGATAACCGGCGGCCAAGCTTGCGGCTCGACTACGAGCGGCGTCGGCCTGGACTGGGGACTGGAGTTCGCTGACGGCGGCGTAAAGCTCATCAAGGCCGATACCCAGGTCGGCCCAGATGCCGACGTCGGTAGGTTCGACCCGACCAATGGCGTCTTGATTTATGTCAAGGTGAACCAGGCGGGCGTCGTCGGCAAGGATGCCGGTGGCGGGGGCGAAGAAGTCGTGAAAGACGCGGGCGCCGACGGCCAGCAGGACGTCGGTTTCGGCGAAGGCTTCCCGATATAGCCCGACGTAGGGCGGGAGTTGGTGCATCCACTGGGGATGCGAGGTGGGAAACATCATGGTGGGGTAGGAGGCGCCGTAGACGGGGGCGCCGACGAGTTCGGCGACCTGGACCATCTGGTCGACCGCGCCGTATTGGGCGACGCGATCGCCGACGAGCACGGCGGGGCGTTCGGCCGAGGCCAACAGCTCGGCGGCGGCCTGGATTGTCTGCGGGTCGGGGGTGAGGACGGTGCTGAGGTCGCCGGAGGGGGCGACGGGGACATCGGTCATTTCGTCCAGGGCGTTCTGGGCAAACGAGATGAAGGTGGGGCCGGTGGGGGGCGTTTTTGCTTCGCGGAAGGCGCGGTGCATGACAGATGGAAGCTGATCGGCGTTGGTGACTTCGGCGCCCCACTTGCTGAAGGGGCGGGCGAGATCCACCAGGTCGGTGCGTCCCTCCGCCACCTTGCCGATAGAGCTGTTGGCGGCAGTGACGACCATGGGGGTGCCGCCGGCGTAGGCGTTGCACATAAGGCTGAGGCCGTTGGACAGGCCGGTTTCGATGTGCAGGTTCACGAAGGCGGGGCGGCCGCTCTGGCGGGCGTAGCCGTCGGCCATGCCCACAGCCACGCCTTCCTGGGCGACCAAGATGTATTCGAGATTTGGGCGGTCCTCGAGGGCGTGCATGATGGCGCCCTCGGTGGTGCCGGGGTTGCCGAAGATGTACTGGACGCCCTCGGCTTCGAGGGCTTCCATCAGGACGTCACGGCCGGGTCGCGTAGGCATGAATCAGGCCTCCTGGATCCAGGCGTCCAGCGCCTCGGCGGCGTCGATCACGTACATCTGGCGGCTGCCTTCGTGAACGGAGTCAATGCAGACCTGCCGGCCGTCACGGCTCCAGCGGGGATGCAGGTCGCAGCGCACCGGGCCAGCGTAGCGCGGCGGGGAGTGGAAGCGGCCGAGCTCCAGGGCGCGTTCGGTGAGTTCGTCGTAGACCAGCAGGCGGCACCGGCGGTTGGCATCTGGTGGGGTGTCCATGAGGACAAAGCGACCGCCGGGACGGTAGCTGCAATGGCCGTCGGGCGGAAGGACGGCGCGTCCGACTTCGCCGGCTTCGTTGGCGGCCAGATCGAGCAGCCAGAAGCCCATCTGTCCCGACCGGGATTCCGGGTCGTCCGGCACGTCGGCGGGAATCGCCGAAAAGAGGATTTCGGTGGGCGAGCGCCAGCACATGTGGGAGGCGCGGGTGGGCCAGATCTCTTGGACCGAGCCGTCGTCGATGCGCAGCAGCATGAAGCGCGTGCGGAAGCGGGGGGCGAGGGGCGGCCACCAGCGGTGAACGAACATCGCGTGGGCATCGTCGGGGCTGAAGATGAGGTGGTTGACCCAGTTGATGGCGCCGTGCATGGAGGGGTGGGGGCGCACGGAGGCGATTTCGTCGAGCGAGATCGCCAGTTCGGCGCCGCCGCTCGCCAGATCGACGAGGTAGATGCCGTCGTTTTCGGGATGGTCGATGCCCTCCCAGGGATCGGGCAGGCCGGGGTAGCCGACCTCGGGGCGGACGCGCAGGCGGGCGAAGTTGAGGCTGAGGGCGCGGCGCTGGTCGTGGCTGACGGCGGCGATGGGGCGGTCGAGGACGCGGGATGCGCCAGAGTCGATGTCGGTGACGCGGGCGACGAAGCGATCGCCATTGCTGTCGTTGTAGACGATGGTGGAGGGCCCGTGCTTCGGGAGCCAGTGGAGCATGGCGCCCTGCTGCCAGGACCAGGTGCGGGTGGTCGCCACGGAGCGGAAGCGGCAGGCGTCTCTGAGGTCGATTGTTCCTATGGTGGCCGCATCGTCAGCCGTGGGGATCTCGACTTCGAGGTTGACGCGTTGGGTGAGCAGGTAGCGGCCGGAAGCGTCCCACGAGGGCATGTCGTAGTAGCCGAAGAAGTGGCTGGCGGGGCCCGAGGTGACACGGCGAATGGTGACGCCACGCGCGGCCTGGATGTCTGCAGCCACTACGCGAGTCTCTGGCCTCAGGTGGGCGGAGTGTAGCCGGAGTCGTCGTTGCCCTATTCGCCGTAGAGCGTGGTTCGTGGGAAGTAGCTGACCCAGCCGAACCAGTAGGCGAGGTGGCCGCCGAGGCGCGCCAGAGTTTGGCCGTCGGGGCCGACCAGGGCATCTTCGGTGATCTGCCAGAGGCGTCCCTGCGCATCGCGCACCTGCTCGACGCCTTCGGTGGGCTGGAAGGTCTGGTCGCCGCGTTCGTAGGCGCGGATTTCGGCGCCGGCGTCCCAGACGACGGGACCTACCCGCCGGTCGATGCCAACGCCCTTGAGATCGGGGCCGCCGGCGATGACGACGACGGACGTGTCGCCGACGCTGTCGTTGACGACGCGCTCCCGAACCACGTCGGCGGTGGCAAGGGCGTGGGGCTGGCCGTTGATGTGGAGGGCGTAGATGCGGGCCTTGTCGGGCAGGCGCTGGGCGGGATCGCCGGCGGGGAACATGGTCTCGGGGCTGGCGAAGTAGCTGCCGTAGGGGTTGCCGGGGGTGTAGTCGCGCAGGTGGCCGGTTTCGAGGCTGAGCACCTGGGTGTCGGGGTGGCGGTCGAGCCAGGCCTGCCAGCGCGTGACCACGACCGGAAGGCGCTTGAGTTCGACCGTGCCGTCGGCCAGCCTGCCGAGGACGGGCTCGCCGGTGAGCTGGTTCCAGAGGGTGTAGGTGGTGCGGTCGTACATGAGCTTGTTGCTGCGCATGAGGAAGCCGGACGAGCCGAACTCGTAGGTGGCCTCGCCGACGCGGGTGTCGAACAGCACGCCGGCACCGCAGAGGGTGCAGTAGGCCAGGGCCACGGGGACGCCGCCGACGACGTCGTTGGCCATCTCGTGCCAGTCGAGGATGCGGAGGGGATAGGCGCGGGCGTCGCCGTTGATCTCGACGCCGAAGACCAGTTCGGTTGGGGTGATGTAATCGGCTTCGGCGGCGGGCAGCATGCGGGCGTTGACGAGGGCCGGGATGCCGTCGAGGGCGACGCCGCCCCAGACGACTTCCTCCACGCGGATCGTGGAGGGGGCGTCCTCGCGGAAGAAGGAGGGGAACTCCTCGTCGATGCGGCTGTAGAGCAGGCCTTTCCACCGGCGGAAACCGGGCGGGGGTTCGAGGTCGGTGGTGGCGTACCAGGTAACCCAGTCGGGCCAGGGTTGTTCGGGGAGGCCGGTGAGCTGACTGAGGGCCCGGATGGCCTCGGGGCCTTCGCCGGGCAGAATTCCGATTTCCTGGGCGCGGAGGACCTCGATCAGGACCGAGACGAAGCGCTGGTCGCCGCTGGAGCCGATTTCTTCGACGGCCGTGTTGAGCTCGTCGAGGCTGGTTGTTGATCGGAGGGTCTTGAACATGCGGGTGGCGAGGTCGTCCTCGGCGGCTCGTGCTTCTGACTGCTCCGCGGGCTCCGGATCGCAGGCGGCAAGAACACCGGCCATCCCTGCCAGGACAAGCGCGCGCCGGCGGGTCAGTTGTGGAGCCTTCATTCCGAATATCCGCGTCGTGGTCGCTGGCCTCAGCTTAGGGGGTGAGGGCGCGGGCGTGTCGTGCGAAAGGCCACACCCGTGGGGCCGGCGACGGCGCGTGCCTTAGGCTGAGCGGCGGATGGCTGGCACTGCGTGGATGGGGATCCGAGCATGCGGCTCGCGAATCGGGTCATTGGGATCACTGGCGGCGCCTCGGGGATTGGCCGGGCCTGCGCGCTGGCGGCGGCGGCGGAAGGGGCCGACCTGGCGCTAGGCGATATCGACGCCGACGGGCTGGCGGCGACAGCGTCGGAGATTCAAGACCTGGGGCGGCGGGCGGTGACGCGGATCGTCGACGTCACCACGGACGATGACCAGGAAGCGCTGGTCGAACTGGCGGTCGACGAGCTTGGCGGGCTGGACGGCTGGGTGGGCAGCGCCGGGACCGGGTCCGGACAGTTTGCGCTGGAGCACACGAGGAACGAGTGGCGACGCGTGATGGAAGTGAACGTGGAGGGCGTGTTTTTTGGCGCCCAGGCGGCGGGGCGGCACATGGTGACGACGGGCAGCGGTTCGATCGTGACCGTGGCCTCGATGTATGGGCAGCGGGCGGTGAAGCAGCGGGCGGCGTATTGCACGTCCAAGGCGTCGGTGGTGATGCTGACGCAGGTGCTGGCGCTGGAACTGGCGGACCATGGGATCAGGGTCAACGCGCTGGCGCCGGGATATACGGACACCCCGCTGTTCAACGCCGGCAAGGAGCGAGACAGCGTTGAGATGGACCGGCTGATTTCGTACGTGCCATTCAAGCGCCTGGCGGAAGCCGAGGAGATTGCGGCGGCGGCCATCTTCCTGTTGTCGGACGAGGCCAGCTTTGTGACGGGTCACATCCTGACGGTTGACGGCGGGTGGGTCGCGCACGGACCGCGCCAATAGCGGCCACCCGATTGCCCCGTGTCTGACGACATCTTTGACCTGGTGCAGGCGGGCGACGTTGAGGCGGTGGAAACGCTTATCGCGAAAGACCCCGGGGCCGTTCGCGCGCGAAACGCGCAGGGACTTTCGACGATCCAAATGGCCTACTTCAGCGGACAGCACGCGGTTGTGGACGTGTTGCTGGCGGCGGGGCCGGAGCTGGATGCGTTTGAGGCGGCGATCGTGGGCGATGCGGGGCAGCTGGCGGCGCGGTTGGACGACGATCCCGAACTGCTATCGGCCTATTCGCCTGACGGGTGGACGCTGCTGCACCTGGCGCCGTGGGCGGGGCAGCCGGCGACGACGCGGTTGTTGCTGGATCGTGGCGCCGATTTGGCGGCGGTGAGCACGAACGCGCTGCGCAATCAGCCGTTGAATGCCGCCGTCGCAGGACCGAATGCCGAGACACGGACGGCTTGCGTTCGGTTGCTGTTGGAGGCGGGGGCGGACGCGAATAACCGCCAGGAGCGTGGGAATACGCCGCTGCACACATCAGCGCACCTGGGCGACACAGACACAGTCGAGGCGTTGCTGGCGCACGGCGCGGACGTTGAGCTGCGGTCGGATGACGGGAAGTCGGCGGCCGATTACGCGCGGGAGGGCGGACACGAGGAGCTAGCGGCGGAATTGGAAGCTGGCTAAGGCAGGGTGAACCGGTTCCCGACGCCGCGACGTCTGCACAGTGCCGATGCCAGTTACATGGCTGAACTAAAGGCTCGGTCAGAGATGTTCAACCGCGAGCTGTTTGACGGGAAGCTGCCGCTAGCGAACGTCACGTTTCTCCCGTCGGCCGCCGTGCGCCAACTTGGGTCGGTCCGGACGACTACAGAACGATCGGCCTTTGTCGTGCGAATCGCCCGTCTGCTGGACGGATCGGCCGGGGACCAGCCCGTCGAGGAATCGCGATTCAACCTGCGCGACGAGGTGCTGGTGCATGAGTTAGTCCATGTGGAGCAATTCATCCGGGCGCCGGACGAAGCGCCGCATGGGCCGTGGTTTCGTGAGCGGATGCGTGCAATTGGGGCGCGGCCACGGGTTTGTCCGACGGCTGAGTTGGCGGTGACCGGGCGATGGCTGTACCGCTGTCCGGCCGGGCACGAGGTGATTCGGCTGCGGCGGTATGGCCGACGACAAGTGAGTTGCCGTCGCTGCGATTCGCGGGCCTACAACCCGAAGCACCGCTTGCGACTTGTAGGGGAAATCACGTCAGCGGGCGACGCAGAGTAGATTAATGGAGTGAGCGTTGACGGCTGTGGTACTGCAATGACGCGTTCAATCACAGGCCGGAGGGCAGGAGGGCGCTGACATGTCGATGCGACGACGAATCATTCTGGCAGGCGGCGGCGTGGGAGCCATCGTGGCGATTGCGGTGGGCTGGTGGCTGGTATCGCCACTGTTCGTCACCAACGTGGTGGACGAGGCCTTCCCGTTTGAGATGCCGGAGTCGGCCGCCATGGCCAGCATGCCGGCTGAAGAAATGCAGGAGCTGAAGGCCAAGTTCGACGCCGCCATGCCGAGCATGGAGACCATTGAGTCCATGAGTCCGGCGGATCGTGAGCAGGTCCAGGAGCGGGTGATGGACGTGGCCGCGAAGATGCCGGACACGATGATGGACGAGCCCATGCCGGCCGGCCTGGCGGGCGTGGCCGTAGCCGCAATGCCGGCGGCGACGCCGGCCGCGACGGCGACAGCAGCCGCACCTGCGACAGCAACCCCGGCGCCCACGGCAATGCCCGAGACGGGACCCGCGGCCGTGGCCATGGGCATGTTCATGGATGCCGATGACTTCCACCGCGGATCCGGCTCGGCCACCATGTTCCGCGGCCCGGACGGGAACCACATCCTGCGATTCGAGGACTTCATGGTCACCAACGGTCCGGCGCTGAGCGTGCTGATCTCGAAGGCCGAGGGAATCACGAGCAGCGAGAACCTGGGTGAGTACCTGGACCTGGGACCGCTGAAGGGGAACGTGGGCAACCAGAACTACGAAGTTCCCGAGGGAACCGACGTGAGCGAGTACAAGACCGTGGTGATCTACTGCGTGCCGTTCCACGTCGTCTTTGCCACCGCGCCGCTCGCCTAGCGAGCGGCCGCGGTGGGCGGCGAGGTCAGGCCGCTTCGACGAGCTCCTTGAGCTTGCGGAGTTGCTTGCGTCCGAGGTACCTAGTGAACCAGCCGAAGAGGACGCCCATGACGCGGAAGAACCAGGAGGACGAGTTCACGTCGCACACGTTGACGACCTGGGTGCCGCCGTTGGCCGGCGTGAGGTGATACTCGACAACCATCGAGTAGGAGCCGCCGGACACCTGCGAGCCCCAGACGTTGGGGGCGTCATACGCGGTGATCTCACCGTGGTATTCGGTGACTCGGCCACCCTCGCGGATGCGCTGGGTGAAGGTGGTGCCGACGGGGTCGTCGGGATCAAAGTCGGAGGTGTAGTCGAACGTCTCCATGCCTTCCGCCCATTCGCCGCGGCGCGTGTTGTCCGCGAGGAGATTGAAGACATCCTCAGGTGAGGCATCGATTTCGATGCGTGCGAGTTCCTGCATTGCTGGGTGCCGAGTGAACGGATCAATCATTCTGGCACGCTGGTCAGGAGCGTAGAGTTGCCAGCGACAGCGCGTGAGCCGGGAGCAGGACCAATGGGTGTGAACTCGACAGACCCGGCTCGGCGCGCACGGCAATGAGTGAGGCCTGGCGCGCAGGGATGCGCTACGCGGTTCGCGGGTTGGCGACGCTGAAGGTCACGCCGGTCGTGATCGTGGCGATCATGGTGCTGTTCTCCTTGCCCGCAGCCGGGGTGATCTGGATAACCGCGGCCGACCTGCCGGAGGGGCTGGGGCGGACCGTCGGTACGACGCTCCTGAACCTACTCTCGGGCACCGTGGCGCCAGTGATGTTCATGAAGGCGGTGGCGGCGGCGCACGAGGGTCGGCGGCCGGGATTGTGGCGGCACCTGGACGACGGAACGCGCTGGTTGCCCAGGTACATCTGGACCAACCTTCACACGACGGTGATCTTCTGGGTTCCGGTGGGAATCCTGACGCTGGGGTTCATCAGCTTCCAGCGAACGGCGTTTGCCGAGTCATTCCTGGGTGTCGTGGTCTCGGTCTTGTGGGTCGTGGTGATCGGAGGAACCGGAATCTACATGCATTCGCGGACGTTGCTGGCACCGTTTATCGCGGTGCATGGGAACGTTCCGGGTTCGCTGGCCGCGCTGGAGTCGTGGCGGGTAAGCGGGCGTGAGTTTGGAACGGTGCTCGCCACCTTCTTGATTACCGCGGGGCCATTTGCGGTGCCGCTGGCGGCGGTGTTCATGGGGTTCTACCTGACGCTGACGGGGCCGGCGCTGGAGGTGTTTACCGCGACGCTGGCGGCGCAGGTGTGGATTGCGATCAAGCTGATCCGGCCGCCGCTGGTGGCGGCGACGTATGCGTTGTACACGGACGTCTGGCCTGGTGAAATGGAGCGACGCGCTCAACAGGGACACCCGGCAACACCGACACTGGTGCGGTGGCTCATCGACGTGTCGTGGTGGCCGCCGCGGTTGGCGGCGGCGATGTTTCGCAGGCCCGTGAGCGGTCCGCTGTAGCAGCGCCGGTGCGTGACAGGGGAGCACTGAAGGGCGAGAATCAGCGCGCGCGGAAGTAGACGAGCCGGAATTGGTCATGCGTCTTGATAGCGAGCAACTGGAGTCGTTCCGGCGCGAGGGGTACCTGGTGGTACCGGGCGCGCTGAATCCGGCGGGTCTGCAGCCAGCGATCGACGAGATTACCGAGGCCATTGACGGGCACGCCGCCGAGGCGGTGGCTCGTGGGGATCTGAGCCACACGTACGCCGACGAACCCTTCGAGACGCGCCTCTGGAAGATTCACCAGGAGTATGAGGACCTGTACTGGTCGGTGATTTACGGTCAATTGCAGGGCCACGGGATCTTCGCGCTCGTCTCGAACGAGGAGTTGCTGGACTTGGCGGAGTCGGTGGTTGGCCCGGAGATCATTGGATCGGCGGTCTACCGATTGCGGCCCAAGCTGCCGGGCCACTGGCACGGCGAGGTGCCCTGGCACCAGGACTCGGGCTACTTCGAGCCGGTCTGCGACGACGAGTTGATCCTGACGGTCTGGGTGCCCTTTGTGGACGCGACGGTGGAGCGCGGGTGCCTGGAGGTGATGCCGGGCGTACACAAGAGCGGGGTCGTTCGGCACACGCAACTGGAGCCCGGCGAAGAAGGCCGGCGCTCGTACCTGGAGATCCTGGAGGAGGATTTGCCGGGCGAGCGCGTGGTGGCCACGCCGGTGGACCGCGGCGGGGTAGTAATGCTGACGAACCGGACACCGCATCGCTCGACACCCAATCGCAGCGACGTAATCCGCTGGAGCATCGACATCCGCTACCAGAGCGCGGACCTGCCGACGAACTTCCCGCCGCTGGAGATGGCTCGCAACGGAACTTCCGGTAATGGCGCCGCGCCTGCCGGCGAGCATGGGCCGGAGGCCACGCTGACCTGCTATCCGCCGGAGTCGGACTTCCTGGTGCGTAGCCGGTCACGGCCGGAGGCGGTGGTGCGGACCTGGCAGGAGTTCAATGCCATTCGAAGGGCCCACCAGCCGGCAGACAGCACGGTGCGCTGGGAGTAAGACCCCAGTCAAGTTGACGACGCGGCGGCCTGGGCTAACCACCATGGAGCTTTTGGCGTGAAGGTGCGGGCGGTGGTGTTTGATCTGTTCAATACGCTGACGGCGCCGGTCGACGACGTGGAGTTCAGGGCGTCGGTACGGGCCATGGCGTTGGCCGCGGGCGTGGATCCGGATGGCTTCACCAAGCGGTGGTTCGACCTCTGGCGGGAGCGGTTTGACGGGACGTTCGGGACAACGGACGAGGACGTACGAGGCGTGTGCGCGGCGATGGGGGCGCGGGTGGACTCGGCGGCTGTTGCACGGGCGGTCGAGATTCGCGTGGAGTTTTCGCGGAGCTCGCTGAAGCCGCGGACGGATGCGGTGGCCACGCTGGCACAGGTGAGAGCGTTGGGATTCAAGACGGGGTTGATCAGCGACTGCTCGGCCGACTTGCCGGACCTCTGGCCGACGACGCCGTACGCGGCGCTGATTGACGAGCCGGTCTTCTCATGCGTGGAAGGGCTAATCAAGCCCGATCCGAAGATCTTCCGCCGGGCGTGCGAGCGTCTGGGCGCAGCGCCCGAGAACTGCACGTACGTGGGCGATGGCTCGAATCACGAACTGACCGGAGCCTCGCGAATCGGGATGCGGGCGGTGCTGATCAGAACGCCCGAGAAGAGTGCCGCCGTATACCACTCGGAACGTGATTCCTGGCATGGTGAGGCGATTGACATGCTGAGCGAGATACCGGAATTGATTCGGACTGGGAGCGCGGCCTGACTCGGCGGTAGCGCCGATGGGTTAGCGGGGTGGCGCTGCAGACGGCCCAGTAGCCGAGGCAACGCTGACCTAATGTTCGCCGGAGTCGGACTTCGTGGTGCTCAGCCGGTCGCGGCCGGAGGCTGCGGTGCGAACCTGGCAGGAGTTCAACGCTATTCGCACAGCCCACCAGCCGGCGGACGGCACGGTGCGCTGGGAGTAGACCACACGCAGGAATAGCGTCAGTCGACGCGTGGTGTGGATCGCAAGGAGGAAGCTGTTGACCACCTCACCTGACAGGCGAAGGCGAGACATCCTGTCGCAGCGCAGCGCGATGAAGGAGGTGTATGGGGCAGGGCAGGACACGGTGAATCCGCACACGATCGTGCGGGGGCCGGATTGCTGGCACCTGTTCTATGGGGCGTGGCCTGGTGGTCAGAACCTCGAGAAGCGGCATGCGACGTCGGACGACCTGGTGGTGTGGACGAAGCAGAAGCCGGTGTTGCTGCGGGGTAAGCCGGGGGACTGCGATCACGCGGAGGTCAGCGAGGCGAGCGTGATTGAGCACGACGGGCGCTGGTACATGGTGTACGCGTGCCGGCCGCGTCCGGAGGCGAGCCGGAGATTCTCGGTCGCGGTCTCGGACGACCTGTGGCACTGGGAGAAGATTCCGGGGGACTGGTCGCCGGTCTTCATTCCGCAGCGGGAATGGTCGGGGTGGACGGAGGACGGGGTGCTGGAGTGCAAGGACCCGTGGGTGATTGCGTACGAAGGCCGGTTCCTGATGTATTTCGTGTGCCAGAACCGCTGGGGCGATTCGTGCCTGGCGCTGGCGGAGTCGGCGGACCTGGTGCACTGGGAGGACCGGGGGCCGCTGATGACGTTTCAGCGGATCGAGAACAAGTTTCAAGGTCCCTCGGGGTTCGAGGTACCGCGGGTGTTTGAGAAGGACGGCCGGTACTGGATCTTCGTGATGAATTTTTGGGGTACGCAGTACGCCAGCGGGGACGACCCGTTCCACTTTGGCGAGTGGACGGTGCTGGGGCCGTGGCATGGGGCGAGCGTGTTCAGCGATGAGCAGGGTCGCTGGTTCATTACGCACGCGCTGCGGCCGTTTGGACAGCCGTCGACACGGCTGCGTCCAATGATCGGGCCGCTTCAGGGGTTGTGCCTGGGTGGGATTGTGTGGAGTGAGGGGGTGCCGGTGCCGGTTGATTTGCGGCATCTGCTGGGGGAAACCTAGGAAGCCTCAGCCGGTCGCCATGCACCTCGTCTAGCCGGTTACCGGGTCAGGAACCGACTCTGGTCGCCTTGTCGCCGACGCGGATGGGGCCGGATTGGATGACGCGGGTGTTGACGCCGCGGAGGCGGAGGGCCTGGCCGGTTGGGGTGCTGATGAAGCGAAGGGCCCGGTGGCCGAAGCGCTGGGCGAATTTGGCGCAGCCGGTGTGGGGCTCTTCTGAGATTTCGAGCACGGCTGCGCCGATGGAAAGGCGGGCGCGGGGCGGCAGGTTGTCTTCGCTGAGGTCGATGTCGATGACGAGCTGATCGCCGGCGAGGGGCCAGCGGTTCTCGGTTTGGGCCAGCAAGTCGATCAGGCGGGCATTGATGACGGTGACCTGGGCGGCGGGGTTGGGGCCGCCATCCGGGGTGCGAGGGCTGCCGCGGGTGAGCCAGCTGTCGCCGACCAGGCCGGCGTCAACGTCAAGCACGCCTTCGGCCACGACTTCGCGCTGTTCGACGCGGGGACGGCGGACGATCATGCGGAGGGGTCCGGCGTCGGCGGGGGACCGGCGGATGTGGGGGAGTCCGGCGTCCAGTTCATCGGTGTCGAGATGCCAGGCGGCCTGCGTTGATTCAGACATGGAAGGTGAGGTACGCCTTTCGTGGCTTGGCGGAGCTGTTGTCCAGCGCGTCCCGACGTGACGATAGCCGGATACTGAGCGGCGGCCAACCGGCGCCGCTGGATCCGGGTGAGGACCTTGCGAGCGTTCGACGCACTTGCGAATCCGGCGTATCGGGTGTTGTGGCTGGGTTCGAACTGTATTGCGCTGGGCTCGTGGGCGGAACGGCTGGCGGTGGGCTGGCTGGTGCTCGTGCAAACGGAGTCGGTACTGCTGTCGGCGGCGACGTTTGGGGCGCGCAGCGCGCCGGGGATTATCGCGGCGCCGATTGGCGGGGCAGTGGCGGACCGGTTTCCGCGCAACCGGGTGCTACCGATCGCGGCGCTGATCAGGGCGTGCGTGATCGCGCTGATGGCGCTGGTGGCGCTGCGGGGGTTCTCGAACCCGTGGCCGATCTTCGTGTTGATTGCGATCGAGGGTGTTGTGAACTCCTTCGAGACGCCGGCCACGCAGGGGTTGATTACCGACATCGTGCCAAGGCACGCACGGATGAACGCGATTTCGGTGCATTCGGTGGGCGGTCGCGCGGTGGGGGCGCTGGGGGCGCTGGCGAGCGGAGTGATGGCGGAGTTGGTGGGCATCCCGACGGCGTTGCTGGCGGCGACGGGGGCGGTGCTGGTGGGCGGGGCGATCGTGCTGCTGGTTCCGACCGTCGAGCGCACGGTGCGCGAGGCCCAGGAGCCGATCCGCCGGATCTTCCGGGATGCGCTGACGGGGTTGCGGTCGATGGTGGGGATACCGACGGTGTCGACGCTGCTGGGGATGGCGATCATGGTGGAGATTTTCGGCTTTGCCTACCAGGCGGTGATGCCGGCCATGGCGCGCGACGAGTTGCACGTGGCGGAGTCCGGGCTGGGCACGCTGCGCTTTGCCACGGGGATCGGCGCGGTGGCGGGCGTTGCCGCGCTGTCGTTCCTGGGGGACTTTCGCCGGAAGGGGCCGCTGCTGCTGGCGATTACGTTTGCATACGGACTGGGCCTGGTTGGCGTGGCGCTGAGCCCGAACCTGGCGGTGGCCATATTGCTGGTGACGCTGGTGGGGGCGATGGCGGCGGGGTTTGACGCGATGGAGTGGACGCTGCTGCAGGCGACGGTGCCGGACGACATGCGCGGCCGGGTGATCGGGGGGTGGATTTTCGCGATCGGTTTCGGCTGGGTGGGGCACCTGGCGATGGGCGCGGTGGGCGAAGCGGTAGGCGTGCGCTGGGCGATTGGCGGAGCCGGGCTGGTGGTGATGCTGACCGGGCTGCTGGTGCTGACGGTGGCGCCGAGGCTGCGGCGAGCCTGATCGGAACGGACGGTCAGATGGACTCGGGGATCTCGCCCCTGGAGGCTTTGAAGGCCAGGATCCGGTCGAGGCTCTCGGCGCTGAAGCCGTGCTGGGCGGCGACGAGGAGGCCGTCGGACTCGGTCGAAACGCCGGGCTGCATGCGGTAGGTGTAGCGGGCGGGCTGGACGGAGTGGTCGAGTTTGCAGGCGAGGAAACGCAGCCGGTCCTCGCCGTTGAAGCGCTGAACCAGGTCGTGGTAGTGGGTGACAAAGAACACGGCGGCGCCGGAGCGCATGAAGCAGCGCAGGGCCAGCTCGGACACCACCATGCCGTCCTGGGGCGAGGTGCCGCGGAAGAGTTCGTCGCAAAGGGCCAGGCTGCGGTGGGTGAGCTGCTCGACGAAGCGGACCGCGCGGGAGCACTCGTGGGCGAAGGTGGATTCGCCGGCCTGGACGTCGCCGGGACGGATGAAGTGGGAGAGGATGCTGTCGCGCGGTTCGAGCGCGGCCTCGGACGCGAGGATGGGAAGGCCGGCCTGGAAGAGCGCCTGGGTGATGCCGATGGAGTCCAGGTAGGTGGTCTTGCCGTTATTGTTGGCGTCGGTGATGAGGACGGTGGGCTGCTCGGGCGAGAACTCGACGTCGCTGGGGACGCAGGTATGACCGGAGAGGACGGCGAGTTCGGGCGGGACGAGGCCGTGGATGTGGGTTGGCGCGTCCGAGGCCGGATCGACGACCGTGGGAAAGGTGACGGGGCTTCCGCCGTCTAGGAGGCGGCGGAAGAAGCGGACGGCGGCGGCGACAGCCTTGAGGGAGACCAGCAGGCGCTCGAAACGGCGGATGGCGGGCGGGAACTGGCGGAGGTAGAAGAGGTTGTGGTCGGAGCGGACCTTTTCGAGGATGCGGAAAAGGGTGTTCTCGTCCTGCATGGCGCCGGTGGGCTCGGCCGAGACTTCGACGTAGAGGGTTCCTTCCGCGACCGACGGCTTGAGGCTCTCCCACGCATACCCGAGCCTCGGCGCGCCGGGGATGAAGCCGAGGGCGTTGTTGGCGATGACCTTGAGCAGCGGCTCGCGCGAGGTGCGGCGAAAGAAGACCGTGCATTTGGCGACGCCGGCGGCTTCGTCAACGCCGATGACGCCGGAAAGGTGGTAGTCGCGGGTGAAGATTGACTCTTTCACGACGCCGGTCAGCTGACGAAAGATTTCGCTGTCCATCTGGTACTCGAAGGCGGAGCGGCGCTGGGGCGCCGGATCCCACGGGTTGAGCACGTCGCCGACGCCAAAGCCGCCGGGCGTGGCGCGCTCGATGGACTCGCCGGTTGATTCGTTGATGAGCGCGTAGGTGTAACCGAGTTGCCCCTGCTGGGTATTCCCGCCCAGCAGGCTTTCGCGCTTTGAGATGTGAACGCGTCCGGACAGGCTGACCTCAAGAGCCAGCCGGGGGTTGAGCTTGCGGGCCGCGCCGGATGCCTCGGACGCGGCGTCGTCCAGGGCGCCGCGGACGCCGATGAGCCAGTCGGGGAGGGCACCGCCGAGTGCGGCGCGGAGGCTGGTGAGGGCTTTGGCGTAGGTCTCAAAGCGTTCGAGGTGGTACTGGTAGCCGCCGCGTGCTTCCTGGTTGGGGTCGTACGACGTAACGTCGAGGTCCTGGACCAGTTCGCCAAGCGCGGGGCGGTCCCAGAAGGTTCGGACGACGTCCTGCCGTTGGCGGATGGTGACGGCATGGGTTTCGAAGCCGAGGATCCAGCTTCGGAGCGCTGAGCGGACGACCTTGGCGGCGGTATGGGGATTGGTGCGCGAGGCGTCGGATTCGGTAGCCGCGATGGCGTCGATGAACGCGTCGAGCCCGAAGTCGGCGGGGAGCGGGATATTGCCGGGGCTGAGGGCTGGCAGGTCGACAGGCAGTTCCCGGCGACCGGGGTGGGTGGACTGGTTGCTCTGTTGGCTCATGGGACTAACCCGACGCGCGAAGGCTCGGAACCGGCTTCGCTACGCTTGCCGACTCAATGTAGCTGTCGAGGCAAGGGGCTTCGGTTCGGATGACGGACGAGACCGAGCGGCCGCCGGCAACCCGTCCACCG
>JAPPFO010000304.1 GCA_028875175.1 Chloroflexota bacterium
CGGGAGTAAGGGCGGTCGTGCCTTGGAGGACGAGGGGCGTTATGCAAAGGTCTCCTCGGAGAGGGTGAAGAGCGCCGCGCCCCTTGGAGGTTGGAGTCCATCCGCAGGTGCTGGCGCGTGTGCCGAGACTGGAAGGCCTTTACCCGCGGATCGCGTCCGGGGCAGGCTCCAACCGGCTCCGAGCGGGAGAGGGAGCAGACGCCGACTCGCTCCCTTCAATCCTCGCCTCCAGGACTGGGCGTACGAGCGGCAGGGGGATTGGAGCTGAGGCCATTGGCAACGGGCAACCGCTGACGTGCGCCACCTGAACCTTCTGGGCGGCCGCGAGATTCCGCCGTTTGCCTGGCTGGCGGCGGCTGCGGTGGGCTTTGGCCTGGCGTTTTCGATATTCATCACGGTGTCCACCAATTTCATGGTGGAGGAGCTGGGTATCCGGCCCAGCGAACTGGGCCTGCTGGAGACGATCCGCGAAGTTCCCGGCCTGCTGACGATTGTGATGGGCGCGGCGCTGATGACGGTTGCGGAGCCGGTGGTGGGCGCGGTGGCGCTGTTGTTGCTGTGTATCGGCTATATCAACTTTTTTCACGTCACGACGATCGAGGTGCTGATCGTCTTTTCGCTGACCCAGAGCATCGGCTTTCACCTGTGGTGGCCGGTGGCCAACACGATTGCGCTGCGGCTGAGCACGATGGAGACGCAGGGACGACGGCTGGGGCAGATGCGCTCGCTGATGGCGGGGGCGAACCTGATTGGCATCCTGGTGGTTCTGCTGGCCGTGACGGTGCTGGCGACGGGTATCCGACCGCTGTTTCTGCTGGCCGGCGGGGTGGCGGCGCTGGCGGCGGTGGCGGTGTGGCAGCTGCGCTCGATCGGGAAGATCGGGCAGCCGCCGCGGATTGTGTTGCGACGGAGTTACTGGCTGTACTACGCGCTCACGTTCCTGGACGGCGGGCGGCGGCACATATTCATGACGTTCGCGATTTTTCTGCTGGTGGACAGTTACGGGGTGTCGGTGCGGACGATCACGATCCTGGCGCTGATCAACAGCATGGTGTCGATTGCCGGGGCCTACGTGTTTG
This sequence comes from Chloroflexota bacterium, assembly GCA_028875175.1. Classification (GTDB taxonomy): domain Bacteria; phylum Chloroflexota; class UBA11872; order UBA11872; family UBA11872; genus UBA11872. The sequence goes on from JAPPFO010000304.1 coordinate 1,080, forward strand.
GCCGGTTGATCGACCGGGTGGGCGAGCGGCCAATCCTGGTGATTGCGTTCGGGGCGCTGGCGGCGATTTTCATGGGGTACGCGGTGGTGCCGTGGCTGGGGGTGCTGTTTGTGCTGTACATCCTGGACCACCTGTTTTTCAGCGCCGAGGTGGGGATTACGACGTACCTGCGGCGAATCCTGGTGACGCCGGACGACCTGCGTCCGAGCCTGGTGGCGGGGCAGACGATGAACCACGTGGCGGCGGTGGCGCTGCCGGTGACGGGCGGGATCCTGTGGGAAGCATTTGGGCACCAGGTTCCGTTTATCGGTGGGGCGGGGCTGGCGGTGATGGCGCTGATTCTAAGCACGCTGGTGCGCCGCAAGGGGGACGTGCCGGTTCGAGCGCCAGCAGCGGCCGCGGCGGGGAGCTGAGTCGCCGGAGGCTGACGGCTGGCTCGCCATGAGAGGGCCGTGTACCGAGACGGGCGGGGGGCACGGGCCGCCGGAGACGCTGGCCCGGCTCAACACGTACGGGGTTGATGGGCCTGTGCGACCGGCCTAGCGCCGAGTGGCCCAGTCGATGATTTCCGGGGTGAGGAGGAACTCGACCTTGGCGTCTGTGCGGAGGGTTTGGAGCCAGTTGTCGTAGGTGACCTGGCGGCGACGCTCGGCTGCATCGGGGTCGAGTTCGCGGGATGGCGAGACTTCATGAACCTGGATGACGTGCCAGCCCTGCGACGTGGATATGGGTTTGCTGCGGGCGCCCGGCCGAAGGGCGAAGGCGGCCTGGTCCCAGGCGTCGGGCATGAGGCCGCGGGGGAGCCAGCCGAGGTCGCCTCCCTGGAGGGCGCTGGCGGCGTCGGTCGATTCCTGCTCGGCGATCAGGTCGAATGGCTGGAGGGCGTCGAGTTGGGCGATGACGGTTTCGGCGGCTTGCTCGGTGGCCACGACAATGTGTGAAGCGCGGATTTGCGCGGGTGCGGGGTCGAGGTTGGCGACCAGCTGGTGGGCCACGGCGTCGGCCAGGGCGCGGTCGGCGATGAAGCTGCGGATGGTGCGGGAGTCAAGCTTCGTTTGATCGCGGATTTCGGCGAAGGCGGGCCCAAAGTCGAAGTCGTCGGCGACCTCGCCGGGACCGCTGACAAAGTCGTAGAGGGCGAGGTTGACGGCCTCGTCATCGATCTGCACGTTGTCGAGCGCCGCTTCGGTGCGCATGAGGTGCGCGTTCGTGAGTTCGGTTACCGCGCTAATGGCGAGCGTGGAGAGTTGGGCCTGGGGGTGACTGGGGTCGCGGGGATCGACGGACGTTGGTTCGTCGGCAAGCTGCCGACTGAGCTCGAACCGGCGGAGGGCCAGGAAGTCGGCGTAGCGGGAGGCTGGAATAGGATCGTCGTTGACCGAGCTGACCGGTTCCGCGGGCCGGACGACGAGTTCGCCGTAGAGCGCCGCGCCGACGAGGACGCTCACAACCGAGAGGACAAGGGCGGCGGCAACGGCGACGATCCTGGCAGCCGCGGCGGTGCGCTGGGCGCGAGTTAGCTCGCTCCAGTCGCGGACGGCATTGGGGACATCGCGCCAGCGGACGTGGGCCTGGACCGGCTTACGTGCCGCGCGCCGCCGGTCGCGCTGGGCGCGGCGGCGTTGGGCCCTGGTGCGCGGGGGCATCCGCGCGGCGGCCTGAGGCTAGCCGCGGAGGCGGCGCCGCACGATGTAGGGC
>JAPPFO010000116.1 GCA_028875175.1 Chloroflexota bacterium
GCCATACTCATCCCGGGATCAGGTCTCCCGGACCGTGTACGGGGCCAGATGGTTCAAGCTCCAGCCTTCTCCCTCACGGAGACGCTGGCGTAACCCGCAGGCGGGCGGGCGGAGACAGGCGCCCGTCCCGCGCGGGAGGTTACGCGCCTCGATCAGCAGCGGCCCTGGCTAGTCGTCGTCGCCGTCGTACTCCTCGGGCATGAGTACGAACTCGGGGTAGGCCTCGATGCGGAGCTCGCCGGCGTCCTGGCCGAGCTGCTCGACCTGTGGCGACACGCGTGCGCCGATGGTCAACTCCATGATCTTCCAGATCGCCAGCGATACGCCAAACACGAAGGCGCCGATGGCCAGGATGCCGATGAGCTGGACGTGGAACGTGCCGCCGGCGGCGATGCAGACTGCGAGGGTTCCCCAGATACCCGCGAACAGGTGAACGGGGACCGCGCCGACCACGTCGTCTTGTCGCAGCTTCTCCAGCAGCTTCATCCCGGCCACGCAGATCACGCCGCCGATGGCGCCGATGATGATGGCCCAGTAGTGGTCGACGATATCGGGACCGGCGGTGATGGACACCAGTCCGGCCAGCGCGCCGTTCAGGCTGCCGAGCAGGTCGGTTCGCCCCATGATCGGGCGTGACACGATTAGGGCCGCAATCGCTCCGGCGGCGGCGGCGAGGTTGGTGTTGACCAGCACGTGGCTCATGGCGATGGCATCGGCCGCGCTTCCGAGCGCCAACTGCGATCCGCCATTGAAACCGAACCAGCCCAGCCAGAGGATGAAGACACCAAGCGTGACCATCAGGATGTTGGAGGGAGGGGTTGCCCTGGCGGTGCCGTCGGCCTTGAATTTGCCCAACCTGGGGCCAACGATCAGGATGCCGGCGAGCGCGGCCCAGCCACCGGTGCTGTGCACGATGGTGGAACCGGCGAAATCCTGGAATCCCATGCCGTCCAGCCAGCCGCCGCCCCAGGTCCAGGCGCCGACGATGGGGTAAACGATGGCGGTCAGGATCAGCACGAACAGGAAGAAGGACCAGAGCTTGACCCGCTCGGCCAGGGCGCCCGACACGATGGACGCGGCGGCGGCGACGAAGACCATCTGGAAGAACCAGTCGGACATGGTGGAGTAGGCGTTGTCGCCGGCGAGGACGGCCGCGGCGTCGCCTTCGCCTTTGACGAGCGCGATCTCCTCGGCCGACGGTCCGTAGAACAGCTGGAACGAGCCGATGAAGTTGCCGATGAGATCGCCGTACATCAGGTTGTAGCCGAGGATGAAGTAGGCGAGTCCGGCTATCGAGTACAGGCCAATGTTCTTCAAACAAATCATGGAGGCGTTCTTGGTCCGCACGGACCCGGCCTCGAGCATGGCGAAGCCGGCGCTCATCCACATGACCAGCGCGCCCCAGACCAGGAACGCGAAGGTGTTGAACACGTAGACCACTTCGGCTTCGACGCCGTCCGCCTGCGCCACCGAGGGCCGGGCCAGGAAGATGCCGAGGGTCGCGGCCGCCGCCAACAGGAGCAGGGTTCGGCGGCGCGACGCAAAGATGTGCAGGAACGTGCTCACGGCTACTCTCCCTTTGATCGGTTCTCAGCAGATCCACTAGCGCGCAGGGTGAGGGTACCGAGCCCGCGTTGTTTTCCCAAACCTCCGAACCGTTGCGCAGCCGAAAAAGCACGTGTCGTTTGGGGTCTTCGGCCAGCCGTGGCTTGTGAAGGCATCGGCAGATTGACGGCCGGGTGATTGCGCCGATGGACGCGTACGCGATCTCGCCGATATGAGGCCCCGATCCCGCCGCGGCAGCGCCTATCGTGGGCGGAGGCGGGAGAGGCGGGTGGTGAGTTCGGTGAGTTCGCGGCTGGCGAGGAGCCAGGCGACGGCGAGGTAGGCGAGGGCAGCGGCGATCAGATAGGCGGCGAGGAGCAGGGCGGAGTCGAGGCCGATGGGGCCATCGGTCCAGGTGGTGACGCGGAGGATGGCGGTGACGAGGCCCATCAGGGTGGCGGCGACCAGGGCCGTGGCCGCGACCTGGAGCTCGGGAGTGCCGACCTGGAGGCCACCGCGGCGATGGAGGATGAGGGCGAGGAGCACGGATTCGACGAGCACGCCGATGGACAGGCCGAGGGCGATGCCGCCGATGCCGAACCACTGGGCCAGAAACCAGGACAGCAGCATGTGGAAGGCCAGGGAGGCCGCGGCAATGGCGACTGGGGTGCGGGTGTCCTGCATGGCGAAGAAGCCGCGCACGAGGATCTCGACGGCGGCGTGGCCAGCCAGGCCGATGGCGAAGAAGCGGAGGGCGGTGGCGGTGATTTCGGTGGCGTGGGCGTCGAAGGCGCCGCGCTGAAAGAGGACGGCGACCAGGGGTTCGGCCAGGATGGCGAGGACGACGGCGGCGGGGAGATTGAGGAAAACGATGTGGCGGGCGACGCCGCTGACGCGGGCGGCGAAGAGTTCGCGGTCGCCGCCAGCCCAGCGGCCGGCGAGTTCGGGGAGGGCGGCTTCGCCGAGCGCCATGCCGAAGATTCCCAACGGCAGCAGCATCAGCAGGAAGCCGTTGTTGAGCGCGGCGACAGCCGACGGGCCTTGCAGCGAGGCCAAGATGTTGACGTAGATGAGGCTGACCTGGAGAACGGCCACGCCAAGAAGCCGCGGGAGCATGAGGACGACGACGCGCCGCACATCGGGGTTGGCGAGGCGCCAAGTGAAGCTGAAGCGGCCCCAGGAGGCCAGGCCAGGCGCCTGGACGGCCAGGTGCAGGAC
>JAPPFO010000296.1 GCA_028875175.1 Chloroflexota bacterium
GACGGCCCACGTGGTACATGACCTCGTTGTGGCGGCCTTCGGCTATGGCCCCTCGGATGCGGGTGCCGATATCGGAGAGCGCCTCGTCCCAGCTCACCCGCTCCCATTGCCCTGAGCCCCGCTCACCGGCCTGTCGCAGCGGATACAAGATGCGCTCGTGGTCGTCGATTTGGTTGAGCGTGGCCGGACCCTTGGCGCAGTTGCGGCCCCGGCTGGCCGGATGCAGGGGGTTGCCCTCGACGCGGTCGATGCGCCCGGTGGCATGGTCCACATGGCACACCAGCCCACAGGCCGCCTCGCAGTTGAAGCAGGTGGTGGGCACCAGGGTGTGGTGGCGCTCCACCCGGCGGGGCCAGGCCTTGGCGTCGAGCGAAGTGGCGTCGTGCCACGTCTCGTGCGGGGGGTAGCGGTGCAAGTCAGTCATCAGCCGACATCCGCCTACGACAGCGGCACGGACTGGCCCGCCCGCACGAAACTGTCCTCGTAGCACCACATACCCACCACGGCGCTGATCCCGGCCACTGCGGCCAGCCAAGACCCTGCGTCAGCGGCCAGGCTGACCGCAACCAGCACTGCCGGCGCAGCCAGTCCCAGCACGACCCCTCCGAGCCAGAACTGCCGGGCGTATCGACCCCGGGTCATGGCCGCCACCGCCGCCTCCACATGGGGCGTTCCCCGCCCCAAGACCTCGGCGGCCACCAGCACTGCGGTGGCCAGCAACCCCGCCAACAGCACCCACTGCACGGCGACAGGGTCGGGGCCGTCGGCGGCCAGTTCCATCACCGCGTAGCCGGCGCCCCCGGCGACAACCGCTTGGGCCAATAGCGTGGGCAGCACCAAGGGCGACTGCCATAGATCGCGGCCCTCGCACTGGGCAAACAAGAAGGCGGTGTAGCCCGCGGTGGCCAATCCCAATAGCGCAGCAGGCGCGGCCAGCCCTTGCAGCGCTCCCACCGAGCCCACCACACCGGCAATGAACCAAGCGGCGCTTACCGCGGCGAATGCCCCAAGCACAACCGCGCCCTTCACCAGCCAAGACCGGCGATTGGCCCGGGTGATCAGGTAGTAGAACCTGGAGGGCTGGCGCAGGTCGCCCACCAAGAGCACGCCGGTGAGCGCCAAGAACACCCCCGCGGTCACCGCAGGCGCCACCCCCACAACCGCCTGTTCTCCACCATGGCCGAGCAGAACCAGCAGGGCGGCCACCATCATCACGCCCGCGGCCACGGCCTTGGTCACCAGATAGCTCGACACTTTGGCCTTCCAGGTCATTTGGTGGGCCGTGGTATAGGCGGTGCGGGCCTCCACTCCGTGTTCGCCCGGCACTGCGGTCGGATGCTGGGCGGTGGTGTCGGCCCAGATCATCCCGTCGGGGGCGATGGCCGTGCGCAACGGGTCGAGCGACGCCGCGTCTGCCCCCCGGTAGTGCACCTTGGGCCGGGTGTTCTGCTCCGGCGCCCGCACTGCGGTGTCGCTTTGGGCGATGAGCTCGGTGATGGTGTCGGACGGGTTGTCGAGGTCGGCCACTTTGATGGCGTGGGTGGGGCACACCACCACGCAGCTCGGCTCAAGGTCCTGCTCGATGCGGTGGTTGCAGAAATTGCACTTGTTGGCCGTGTTGGTAACCGGATTGATGTAGATGGCGTCGTAGGGACAGGCGTTCATGCACCCCTTGCAGCCGATGCAGTTCTCGTCGTCGAAGTCCACCACCCCGTTGTCCGCCCGGAATAGGGCATTGGTAGGACAAATGGAGATGCACGGCGCGTCGTCGCAGTGGTTGCAGCGCATCACCGAGAAGTGCCGGTTGACATCGGGAAACGTGCCGGTCTCGATGTATTTGACCCACGTTCGGTTCACCCCGAGGGGCACGTCGTGCTCGGCTTTGCAGGCCACCGTGCAGGCATGGCAACCGATGCAGCTCTCGCTGTCGAGAAGAAACCCGAGTCGGGTCACCCGACGCCCTCGGCACTCATCTGGGGCTTGCGGGAGAGTCGCTGGATTCCAGCGCACAGCAGCTGCACGAGGTGGTCGAAGGTGTCCTCGGGATCGTGGGGCAGGGGATGGCCGTCGCCTGATTCGAGATGGCTGAAACCGTGAAAAGCGCTGCGCAGGGCGCGGGCCGCATGCACGCGGTCCTCGTCGGTGAGGTCGTAGCCTCGCAGGGTTTGGCCCAATACGGCCAGCACCCACTCCACCGCCGCCTCCAACTCCTCGTCGCCGGCACACGGGTAGCGATCGGTGGCCGCGTAGATACCGGGATCGTCCCGAACCACCTGCCGCCAGGCATGTCCCACCGCCGCCACCGAATCGTCGCCCGAGAGGCCCACTGCGGCGTCGGCCAGCCGCTGGGCCAGAATCTCCCGTCCCCGCAGACTGAGACTGCGGAGGAGGTCGTCGTATCCGCCGACGTGGCGATACAGAGCCGGCTGGCGCACGCCGAGCTCATTGGCAACCCGGGTAAGGGTCAGCCGGTCGAGCCCTTCGCTGTCGGCGATTCTCGCCGCGGTGGCGATCACCTTGGCGCTGTCCAGCGGCAGCCGCTCCGGAGACTTAGTTCCCTTGCGTTGAGTCATATCCCCCGTCCTTCCCTACCCGCTCCCGATTCCCAGGGGTGGATGGCAGGCAAGTTAGCAGCTATAGCGAATTTGTTAGAGCCCAATGACATCAGGGACAACCCTTCGCAGCCTGGCAAGCCGCTATCACGGCCACCGTGGCGATGTCGTCCGCGCTGCAACCCCGCGAC
>JAPPFO010000056.1 GCA_028875175.1 Chloroflexota bacterium
GGGGTCCCCCCCCCGGGGGGGGGGGGGGCCTCGGGCCCCCCGGCCCCCCCCTCGCCCCAGCCCGCATCGCTCACCACAGTCACAGACAGCGTCCCGCTCCCGAGCATATCAGAAGACGACGCGCACGGGGACCCGCGCTCGGCGCTGTGTGGGAATCGGGTGCCGGTCCCAAGAGCTGCGGTCTGGCTCCGGCAACGGTGCGCAACGGGCCTACGGCGGCGGGCCGGAAGCCTCGGGGGAAGCACGGAAACGAAGCACGCCGCAGTGGGAGGACCGTCCGACCCGCGGGCGGCGGACGATCCTTCCGACGGCGTTCGGCGTTGCCATGACACGACTCCCGAGCGTTGTGCTTCGGTGCATCTGAAACGGACGCGCTAACGGGTCAGGTGGGCAACGCTTCCATTGCTGCCAGACGGATTTTGGATGGGGTCGATTGGAGATCGTTATGCGCGGATTGCAGCACGCGCACAGACAACGGCATGACTGACCGGTCACGACAACAAGGAATGCGGGTTCCGTCGGCTTGCCTCGACTCGCAGCGGCCAGCAACATCGCCCTCGGACGATGACGGATGACGGGCGCGAAGCAAATCCGATCGGTCGCGGTGATGGGCGCGGGGCATGGCGGGTACGCAGCCGCGGCCGATCTGACGTGTCGGGGTTTCGAGGTCCGCCTGCACGCGCGTCGCGAGGAGAGCCTGGAGCCCATTCGCGCCAACGGCGGCATTGACTCCCACGGCATCTTCGAGGGCCGCGAGACGCCCGCCCTGCTGACCACCGACATCGCCGAAGCGGTCGCCGGTGCCGACCTCGTGATGCTGGTCGTCCCCTCGGTCGCCCACGGCTGGTACGCCGAACGCCTCGCCGGGGTTCTCGAGGAGGGCACGCCCGTCTTCCTCAATCCCGGCCATACCGGCGGGGGCCTCCACTTCCGTGCCGAGGTGCGCCGTGCCGGCCACACCTCTCCGCTCGACATCTGCGAGACGGTGACCCTTACCTACATTTGCCGGATCGAAGCGCCGGCGAGGGTCGGGATTTACAGCTACACCAGGTCCCTGATGTTCGCTGCGCTGCCCGGCAGCGCCACCGGGCGGCTACACGCGGCCATCTCCCCTCTGTTCCCGGAGATCCGGCCCGCCTCCAGCGTGCTCGAGACCGGGCTTGCCAACATCAACGCGGTCTTTCATCCGCCGGGCATGCTGCTGAATGCCGGCCGGATCGAAGCCACAGGCGGCAACTTCCTGTTCTATCGTGAAGGCGTAACCGACGCGGTCGGCCGCGCAGCGGCCGCAATTGACGCGGAACGGCTCGCCGTCGTTCGCTCGCTCGGCGTGCCCGCAAGACCATTCCTCGCGATGTTCCACAAGGCCGGGCTGACGACGCGCGGGGCGATGGAGAGCGGCTCGATCTCGCGCGCCTGCCGCGAGAGCGCCCCCAACGCGACGCTCAAGAGCCCGCCTTCGCTCGACCACCGCTATGTACACGAGGATGTCGGCTACGGACTGGTGCCTATCGCCGCGTTGGGCCGGCTGGCGGGGGTCGAGACGCCAACCATCGACAGTCACATCGCACTTCTCTCGGCCGCGACGGGCATCGACTACGCGACGGAGGGGCTCACCCTGGAGCGCATGGGAATCGCCGGCCTGGAGCCCGCGGCGCTGAGACGCCTGGTGCAGGAGGGGGAGGCGGCGGCGTGATACCCGTCGATCGAGTAGGCTGCGTTACGTTGGGTCCACGCGGTAGCGCTCGATCTTCGCTTCGTCGATCTCAACCCCCATGCCCGGACCCGTCGGGACCGGAACGGCGCCCCCGACGTGAGCCAGCGGAGAGGCGATCAGGTCGTCGGTGTAATAGACCCCGCCGATCCGCCCGGCCCGGTGCTCGGCCGGCATCGAGACCGGCACCACGCAGCTCAGCACCACCGGCTCAGCGGCGGCGGCGAGCTGGAGGTTGGCGAGATTGCCGACGCCGGTCTCGACCGAGCCGTTGACGTTGGAGATCAGCCCCGCCGCGCGCGCCACCGCGGCCACCTGCATCGCCCGGTAGAGCCCGCCGGGCTTGGTCGTGTAGATCGAGACGATGTCGGCGGCCCGGCGTTCGGCGATTTCCAGCACGTCGCGCGCGTTCCATGCGCTCTCGTCGGCCATCAGCGGCACGCCGATACCGCGCCTGACTTCGGCGAGACCGTCGATCCCCTCCACCGGCTGCTCGGCGTAGATCAGGTCGGCGGGCTCCATCCGGCGGATGATCTTTACCGCCTCGTAGGGGGTCCGGTAGCCGCAATTGGCGTCGACGCAAAGCCTGGTGGCGGGGCCCACCGCCTCGCGAATGCGCCGGACGATCTCCACGTCGCGCTCGGGATCGACGCCGACCTTGATCTTGATCGTCTTGATCCCCTCCGCGACCACGATTTTGCATTCCTCGACCGCCTCGTCGATCGGGAGCAGCCCGATCGAATGGGTGATCGGGACGGAGCCCCGCACCTTGCCGCCCAGCAGCCGGTGCACCGGCACGCCATAGGTGCGGCCCGCGAGATCGTAGGCGGCCATCTCCACGGCGCCCTTGGCATAGGGATAGCCCTTGATCGCGGCGTCCATGGCACCGTGCAGCAGCGCCGGCTGGGCCGGGTCGAGGCCGGTGACCGTCGGTGCAAGATAGGTTTCGATCACCAGCCCGGCGGTTGCGGGCGATTCGCCGAAATAGCGCCCGTAATCGCCGCCCCAGTCCTTCAGCGCCG
>JAPPFO010000223.1 GCA_028875175.1 Chloroflexota bacterium
GGTACGGCAGTGGGCACGATGGGCATGCTGATGAGCGCGGCCTACATCCTCGCGATGGACACTTTCGGCCCGATCGCGGACAACGCGGGCGGAATCACGGAGATGGCCGACGCGCCGGAGGACGTGCGCGACATCACCGACGGCCTGGACGCGGTTGGCAACACGACGAAGGCGCTGACCAAGGGCTACGCGATCGGTTCGGCAGCGCTGGCGGCTTTCCTGCTGTTCAGCGCGTACCTGGAAACCGCGGGCCTGCACTCGGTGGACCTGTCCAAGGTTGAAGTGTTCATCGGGGGCATGCTTGGCGCCATGCTGGTGTTCCTGTTTAGTTCACTCGCGATTCGCGCGGTAGGGCGCGCGGCCCAGGCGATGATCCAGGAGGTTCGCCGTCAATGGCAGGAGCAGCCCGGGATCATTGAAGGCACGGTTGAGCCGGATTACGGCCAGGCCGTCGACATCAGCACGCGCTCGGCGCTACGGGAAATGATTGCGCCGGGTCTGCTTGCAGTCATCATGCCCATCGTGGTCGGCATCGTGCTGCGGGCAGAAGCCGAGGCCGCGTTGCTGATGGTCGGCACCATCGCCGGCGTGCTGCTGGCGACGGTGATGAATAACGGTGGCGGCGCCTGGGACAACGCCAAGAAGTACATCGAGGCCGGTCATCTGAAGGACGAGAATGGCAATCCAATCGGCAAGGGCACGGACGAACACGCCGCGTCGGTTGTCGGCGACACCGTCGGTGACCCGTTCAAGGACACCGCCGGCCCGTCGCTGCACGTGCTGGTCAAGCTGTTGAGCACGATCACCCTGGTGCTCGCGCCGGTCTTTATCTAGCTGCTTTGACACTGGGCCGCCCGCCAGGGTGCGCGCCGGCGTCTCGCTGGGTCGGCTGACCCATGTGGGGCGAGGTAATCATCCTGGCGGCGGTCCAGGCGCTGACCGAGTTTCTGCCGGTCAGCAGTTCGGGCCATCTGGTGCTGGTTCCCGCCCTGGCGGGCTGGACCGATCCGTTTCTGACGGGGCTGACGCTGTCGGTGGCACTGCACGTGGGGACGGGGTTGGCCCTGGTGATCGCACTTTGGTCCGACTGGGTGTGGCTGGCCCGCGGCGTGGTGGGCAAGGGGCCTTCCGCCCAATTGGCCCGCCGGCTGCTGGCGGCGCTGATGGGATCGACGCTGCTGATTGGCCTGATCGCGCTGCCGCTGCGCGACTGGCTGACGACGCTGCGTGACCCGACGTTGGCAGCGGTGCTGCTCATCGTCTTTGGGCTGGGCCTGGCGGCGGCGGACCGGTTTGGAACGAGCCGCCGCGACCTCGCGTCCACGCCATTCGCATTCTGGGTTGCGATTGGACTGTCGCAATTCGCGGCGCTGGTTCCCGGGGTATCGCGGGCGGGTATCACGATGACGGTGGCGCGAGGTCTGGGTGTGGAGCGTCAGGCGGCCGCCAGGTTTTCGCTTTTCCTGCTGGCGCCGGCGGTGGCTGGCGCGGGGCTGGTTCAATTCGTGGACGTGGCAATCAGCGGCAAGCCGATCGGCGACATCCCGCTGCTGATCGGGGCGACGCTGGTCGCGGCAGTGGTGGGGGCGGCGGCCGTGCGGTGGCTGCTGCGCTTCGTCGCTCGCCACAGTCTGGCGGCGTTTGCCTTCTATCGCGTGGCTGCCGGCACCCTGGCGCTGATCCTGTTGCTGACGCTGCGCGCCTGAAAAACCCGCGGCGCAAACGTCCACCGTCCATATAATCGCTTCTCCCAGGCGAGGTGCGTATGCGCATAGGAATTCTCAACGCGACCGGGTATTCCGGCGGCGAACTGGTTCGGTACCTGGCCGTCCACCCGGAGTTCGAAATCGTCGGCGCCACTGCCCGCAGCCAGGCGGGACGCCGTCTGCACGAGGTGTTTCCGTGGATGCGCGCCAGCGGTCGTGCCGCCTACGCCGACTTGGAGCTGACGCCTGAGTTGAACGGCAGCGCCGACCTGGTGATCTCGTGCTTGCCGCACAAGGCGTCGGCGGCGCAAATGGCTCCGTTTCTCGACGATGGGATCCGCTGCATCGATGTCAGTTCCGATTTCAGGCTCCGCAATCCCGCGGACTACCTGCGCTGGCACGGTGTGGAGCATGCGGCGCCGGAGTGGATCGACGCTAGCGTGTACGGGCTGACGGAGTGGCATCGCGACCAGATTCGGGAGACCCAGCTGGTTGCCAATCCAGGCTGTCACGCCATCACGGCGGCGCTGGCGCTGGCCCCGGCGGCGAGCGCCGGACTGCTCGCGGGCCACGTGATGGTGGACTCGAAGACCGGCGTTTCGGGGGCGGGGCGTTCGGCGTCGGCCGCGTATGGCTTCTCCGAGATCAATGAGGATTCGTCGGCCTATCGGGTGGCCGACCACTACCAGAGTCCGGAGATCGCGCAGGAGTTGAGCGACATCGGCGGCTCGCCGATCGAAGTGACGTTCGCCCCGCACCTGGTACCCATGACGCGCGGCATTCTGATCACGGCATACGGGGCGCTGCGTGCCGATGTCGCCCCGTCGCAGGTCGAGCAGGCCTACCGCGACGCCTACGAGGACGAGCCGTTCGTACACCTGGCGGGCGCACCGCCGCACACCAAGTGGACGTCCGGCGGCAACCATGCCTTCGTTCATTGGACCGTCGATGAGTCGACCCAGACGCTCGTGGCGATGGCGGCGATCGACAACCTGGGCAGGGGCGCGGCCGGCAGTGCGG